>JBDRQK010000182.1:0-15699 GCA_043826315.1 Chloroflexota bacterium | reverse complement strand
GGTAGGATGATCAATAATTTGAATTCTTTGTTAGAACCAAGGACACCCCAGCGGGGAGGACGCCTAAATCGGCCCTCCCCGCTTCCTTATTCATTGTTATCGTGAGGTAAATAATGCCAACCAAATACATTTTTTTTACAGGCGGGGTTGTCAGTTCTGTAGGCAAGGGAGTAACGGCTGGAGCAATAGGCTTATTGCTTAAGGAACGAGGCTTTAAAGTTGTTGTTCAAAAATTGGATCCCTACATAAATGTTGACCCAGGTACAATGAGCCCCTACCAACATGGGGAAGTTTTTGTATTGGATGATGGAGCCGAGACTGACCTTGACCTGGGACATTATGAGCGTTTCATTGATATTCGCTTGAGCAGAGCCAGTAATTTTACAACTGGTCAGATCTATGCTGAGGTCATAGCAAAGGAACGCAGAGGTGATTATCTGGGGGGAACCATTCAAGTAATTCCCCATATAACAAACGAGATCAAACGACGGATTGGCCTGGTAGCCAAAGAATCCAATGCAGAAATTGTCCTGGTTGAAATAGGAGGGACTGTTGGTGACATTGAATCACAACCGTTTCTGGAAGCCTTACGCCAGATGCGCAATGAAGTTGGAAAAGATAACACCTTCTTTGTTCATGTTACATGGATGCCTTTTATCGAAGCAGCGGGTGAATTAAAAACGAAACCGACACAACACTCAGTAGCAGAATTACGCTCAATCGGTATCTCACCAAATATGATCATTGCCCGTTCAGATCAACCCATAGAGCATGAATTGCTCGATAAAATCGCTCTTTTCTGTGATGTTGAAAAAAAAGCGGTCATACCAATGGAAACAACCAGAGTACTTTACGAGGTGCCACTATTACTAGATAAGGCAGGCGTTGGAGATTATATTGTTGAGAAACTAAATTTAAAAGCTACCAAAACACCTGACTGGACAGAATGGAAGAAACTTGTAGAAGATGTAAAAAAGACAAAACCAGTGCTAGGAATCGCGCTGGTTGGCAAATATGTGGAATTACACGATGCTTATATGTCCGTACGCGAATCTCTAAAACATGCCGCCTTATCATCAGGAATTGAAATCGAGATAGAGTGGCTACACGCAACTGACCTGGAGAAAGGCAAAGGATGGGATATTCTTACAAAGACGAATGGCATCATCGTTCCCGGTGGATTTGGGTCGCGCGGAATTGAAGGAAAGATCATGGCGGCCAAATACGCCCGCGAAAACAAGATTCCATATCTCGGATTATGCCTGGGGATGCAATTGATGTGCGTTGAATTTGCCCGTAATGTACTCGGATATGAAGATGCAAATTCCACTGAATTTGATCGAACTACTACACACCCGGTTATTGACCTGATGATCGAGCAGCGTGCAATCACTGATATGGGTGGAACCATGCGCCTGGGTCTTTATCCTTGTGAGATAAAAGAGGGTACAAAAGCAGCCCAGGCTTATCAATTACCCAGAGTAGACGAGAGACATCGCCATCGTTTTGAATTTAATAATGCCTATCGGAGTGAGTTTGAATCCGCTGGTATGATTTTCTCCGGCGTATCTCCAGACAATAAATTGGTTGAAATTTCTGAAATAAGCGACCATCCTTTTATGGTTGGCAGTCAATTTCACCCTGAATTCCTTTCCCGACCCAATCGCCCCCATCCATTCTTTTTGTCATTTGTTCAAGCAGCAGCTGAAAAAGCAGGATTACCAATAAAAAAATAAGCTACCAAATTGAGTAGTCCCAAATTAGAAAGAATAATCACTGATAATACCTTGTAATTAATTTTAGGCATAGACTCCTCGCAGGTCGGCAGGCAAATTTCTTGCAAGTTCAAACATAACCCGATCGGTAAGACCAATAGGCAATTCCCCAGGTTCCGGCCAAAGCGGTTCTCCAATATTAATCTTCACCAAGTTCCTTCGAGGAAATTGTTTAAAAAATGTATGACTGCCGTCAATTCCGACAGGGACAATTGGATATCCAAGTTCCAACGCTAATCTCGCAGCACCAGTCTTCGCTACTCTCAATCCTCGTCCCCGGCTACGTGTCCCTTCAGGGAACATACCCAATACTTGACCAGCCTGCAAGATTTTTTTTGAATGGCTAATTGCCCACTCATCCCTCTCACCCCGGTAAACCGGGAAAGCTCCCAAATTTCGAAAAGCATAATGTAACAGGGGGTTTTTGAATAATTCAGATTTCCCCATAAAAAATATCGGGCGATTCACAGCAAGTTGCAGAGGAAAGATATCCAAATTCGTAACATGGTTTGCTGCCAATATGACCGCCCCTTGAAGCGGAATATTGTTTTGACCATTAATTTCCAGAGTCATGACCAAATTGAATACGGTCCTTAAACTGCTGACTAAAAACCGATGAAATCCAGTTTCTGTGAGCGGATAATTTATTTGCTTACGACGATCTACCATCTCATTTTCTGTTATGGTCACTACTCTACCTCAAATTTATATTTTATTGTCAACATTTTTTTTATAAATGCGATTATACTTTAGCGGTTCTAAGAATTAATTTGGCGTAAGAGATTTTCAGAAAATCCCAAGAATTGATCTTATGAATGCTTCGCAAATTAAATTTATCACTTATGCCACTCGATATTTACCGGGAAAGACACGACATTATCTTTTTCAGTAAATTTTAATAATTTACTTCTCAATTACTATAAGTTTTAACACTGGAGATGAAAATGGACACGACAATTGAACTGGTTAGTGGACAAGAAATTCTTGACTCACGAGGAAATCCTACCATTGAGGTAGAGGTGATATTGGCTGATGGATCCTGGGGTCGCGCAGCTGTCCCTTCAGGGGCTTCAACCGGGATCCACGAGGTGTTAGAATTGCGAGATGGAGACAAATTCCGCTACAACGGAAAAGGGGTTCTTAAAGCTGTCGAAAATGTAAACAATTTGATCGCAAGCCAAATAAATGGTTGGGATGCATCCGATCAGCGAGGAATCGACCTGGCTTTACTGGAGTTGGATGGGACCTCCAACAAATCGAATCTTGGAGCTAATGCCATATTAGGTGTGAGTCTGGCTATCGCGAAAGCCGCATCTAATTCTCTTGGGCTTCCATTATTCCGTTACATTGGCGGGGTACATGCTCACATTCTTCCTGTACCCATGCTTAACATTCTAAATGGTGGCGCACATACTTCCTGGCAATCAACTGACGCACAAGAATTCATGATCATGCCACTTGGTGCGTCAAGTTTTGCAGAAGGACTTCGGTGGGGGGTAGAGACCTACCACGTTCTTAAATCAGTTCTAAAAGAAAAAAGATACACTGTTCTGGTCGGCGATGAGGGAGGCTATGCGCCAGCACTCAAGACTAATGTAGAAGCGATCGATGTAATCCTGACTGCCATCGAACGAGCAGGCTTTAAGACAGGTCGAGGCGCTGATTTTGCCATTGCACTTGATCCAGCTGCATCGGAATTCTATGATGAGAAAACCAAGACCTATGATCTGAAAAGAGAAGGAAGAAAATTAACAAGCGAACAAATGGTTGAATTTTGGAAGTCCTGGGTGGATCAATACCCGATTGTCTCTGTTGAAGATGGATTGGCTCAAGATGACTGGGAAGGATGGAAATTAATGGTCAGAGAACTTGGCGATCGGATACAGATCGTCGGTGATGATCTCCTCGTGACAAATCCCGAGCGTATTCGAAAAGCAATAAAAGAAAACGCCGCCAACGCATTATTGGTGAAAGTGAACCAGATCGGAACTTTAACAGAGACTCTCGAAGCAGTTGAAATCTGTAAAAAAGCTGGTTGGAGAGCCGTTACTTCTCACAGATCCGGAGAAACTGAAGATACCACAATTGCCGATATCGCTGTAGCACTTAATACCGGTCAAATAAAAACTGGCGCGCCAGCCAGATCTGAACGGGTGGCGAAGTACAACCAACTATTAAGGATTGAGGCAGATTTAGCAGAAACCGCCAAATACGCTGGCTGGGATGCATTATAAAAACCTCCTTCAACTAAAAAACCCTCCAAACATACAAAAGAGTTGCCCAGTCGATAAATATTTTTTTGGGTGAGAAAACTAATTTTTACGACTCATAGGATAATGTGGACCATTCTCCTAATGATGGTTGATTCCACTTCAAATCTTTCTCCCAGATGCCTGTACCTTCTTTTCTTAAGGGAAGTGCATGCAGAACCTAATGTTCCATGGACGACAGGAATTTGTGGTAGATCATATCGGGTAGTGCCGGTGAGAAATCCACCTATTTGAGGATGAGATTTTCACAACTGTCGGAAAAGGTGTCGGTCTTCATATAATAATGGAGATGGTTTTGCATAAACTAGAAAATTGAAACAGTTTTTTTACAACCAACAGGCTTAGCTTCATGATTGCCCATTCTCAAAAAAAAAATTTCTTTGAGTTCTGGATAAAAAGTAAAAAGTTCAAATGAAAAATAATAATAGAATTACCATCTTAATTATTATTTCAATTGTCACATTGTGTGCATGCGGACCTAATCCAGCCTTTGCACCAACACCCACGCTCACTAATGCATCTTACCCAATAAATACCAGATCACCAATTCAAAATCCAACTTCAACAATTACACCGCAACCAACCTGGACAAGTGAACCTACTCCTGTTCTTTTTCCTTTAAGTATCGAGGCTATGCGTTCCCGAGATTTCCCGGGTAGCCAAATCTTAATTGAAAAAAATCTCCCACCTGGAACAAATTACAACCGTTATATATGTTCCTATTTCTCAGAAGGTCTTAAAATATATGCCTTGCTGACCGTACCGGAGGGAGAAAAACCTAGAACTGGCTGGCCAGTTATAATATTTAACCATGGATATATTCCACCAACACAATACCATACAACAGAGCGCTATGTTGATTATGTTGAACGCCTGGCCAGGGAGGGATATATCGTATTCAGATCGGATTATCGAGGTCACGATCAATCTGAGGGGGAAGCACGTGGTGCTTACGGGTATCCAGATTATGTAGTCGATGTATTAAACGGCCTTCAATCCATAAAGTCATTCCCGGGAGCAGATCCTGACCGAATTGGCATGTGGGGACATTCCATGGGAGGATACATCACGTTACGATCGATGGTTATCCGGAGCGATATAAAGGCAGGAGTAATTTGGGCTGGTGTTGTTGGGTCCTATCCAGATCTTCTTATTGAATGGCCTCAAATAACTCCCCCTCTTTATCAATATGATCCAAGCTGGCGGACAGGATTTATTACTGAATTTGGTACTCCTGAGGAAAACCCTGATTTCTGGTCTTCAATATCCGCCACAAATTATTTACGAGATATTTCTGGACCTCTCCAGCTTCATCACAGTATTGCTGACGATGTAGTTCCTTTCGAGTTTTCAAACAAGCTTTATCATGAATTGCTTATTGCAGAAAAGAAAACGGAGTTTTACGCATATCAAGGTGATAATCATAATATTGCAATTAATTTTAATTTAGCCATGGATCGAACCGTGGAGTGGTTCGATCGTTACGTTAAAGGGGATTAGGAATTCTTCCAATCCTCTACTTAGTTTTACCCGCCCAGATTGTTCCTGAGGGGATGATGGTTTTTGATGGAACATCCGCGTAAATAATAGCTCCATTTCCCACCCTGACGTTGTTTCCAATTTTAATACCAATCGCGATTGTGACTCCCATACCCACAAGACTCGCTTCCCCCACTTGAACATGACCAGCCAACAAGGCACCAGGAGCTATATGGCTATATGCTCCGATTAAACAATCATGGGAAACAACTGCATTCGTGTTTATCATGCAGCAGGATTCCAAAACAGCGTCTGACCCAATATATGCATTCGCAAATATCTGGACACCATCCTTTACCGATGCACTTGATTCAAGTGTGGAGCGAGGGTGTATTAATTTGGGAAGTGCAAAGTCGTTACGCTCAAGAACCTCAAATATTCTTTTGCGGATATTTATATCAAGGATCCCCCCAACCCCGTTTGCAGACATAAGGACACCCATCTTCCTCAATTCCAACAGGACACTACCGGGTCCTAAAACTGGAATATCCAATATGTAAGTTTTTGCTGGAATATTATCGTCAATTATTCCAACAATTTCATAATCCTTAATGGATTTCAACATCTCCATTACTGATTTCGCATGACCACCTCCTCCATAAATCAGAATTGATCTTTCAGGATTGATCGATAACGAGTCAGGGAGAAAAATACTGGCTTCTTTTGTAAAATCACGAATCATTGATTCGGTGATAAGTTGATCGGTTGGTAATTTTTTAAGATCGATTCCCAATTGAGCTGCCAAAGAACGCGCTGGTTGTGTAATTCTCAGTGACTCCATACTATTCTTTACACTTTCCACCTGTTTAATGTCGAATATATCATCTTTTTTACCTGAAATCCATGCCAGCAAGTCACCCACTGTAACGATATCGTCCTGGATGGATGATAAATGGATAAATCCTGATACTGGTGCCTCAATATCCGATGTAGCTTTGGTTGTCTCCAATGAAAAAAGAATATCGCCCTGGTTAACCAGCTGCCCATCTTTCACATAGGTTCTAACCAACTTTGCTTCTGGTTCATTGGCATTTAATAGAGGCACAAGAATTTGTATCGCTTCCATTTTTCCTCTTTTTTTATCGATTCGGTATTTGTAACCTTATTCCAACAAATCGTTGATCGCTTGTTTTATCACCTGGTGGGAGGGAAGGATTTTATCCTCCAGAGTCTTTGAGTTTGCAATAGGATAATCCAAAGCCCCCACTCTTTTTATTCTTGCATTAATTAATCCATTCTCTGAAACCCGGGACACTATTTCAGAACCCCAACCCAAGGATAAGGTTCCTTCTTCAACTGTGAGTAATCTCTTGGTTTTTGCAATTGAATCTAATAAAGGTGTCAAATTAAAAGGACTTAATTGTGAAAAAAGAATTATCTCAGAAAATATTTCACGTTCGTATAATATCTCCAGAACTACCTTTCTGACAATCTCAAAATTGTACCCGTAAGTAGCAATTGTAATTTGTGGTTTGGAAGAATAACCAATTTTATGAGTTGGGTATGTATCTCCATATTTTTCAATTTTTAAGTCAACCAAATCCCCCCTTCCGCCTACAAGCAGTTGGCAGGCATAAAGCAATTTATGCTCGATCAATATCACCGGATCATTATCAGAAATTGCTTCTCCGATCAATTTAGCTGGATCCGAAATGGTATTGAGAGCAATAACCCTCACGCCTGGAATACCTAAGAACAACTTTTCAAGTGATTGACTGTGGGTTGGACCATAACCTCGTCTTCCCCCCATTGGGGTGCGAACTACGATAGGTACGGACACATTTTCATTGTATACCCACCTGAATTTGGATGCATGGTTCAATATCTGATCCATTGCCAGGGTCATGAAGTCTCCAAACATAATTTCCACAACAGGGCGAAGACCTCGCATTGCCATTCCTGTTGCAATTCCTATGAGGGCTGGTTCGGAAATTGGAGTTGTAAGAACCTTATCCGGAAATCGAGTGCTAATCCCACGGGTAACTTTAAATGCTCCGCCGTAAGGATCAAGCAGGTCTTCTCCAAGGAGAAAGACCCTTCCATCGGATTCCATTGATCGGATCAATCCTTCATTAAGATTCTGTAATATACTCGTCATAATATTGATTGTAAATTATTGTTATTTGGAAATGGATCCTGTTCAGCTCGTGAGAAAGCATCCGCCAACTGCCAGCTAATATCACCTTCAATTTGCTCCTGGATGCTCTTCTCGAGACGATTCCCGTGAATAATTAAGGGATCTTTTTCCAAATATCCAGTAATTTCCTCCGGTTTACGAAAGTCATCTCCTTTAGAATGGGCTGAAAAACGATAGGTATGCAAGATCAAACCAGCAGGTTGGGTTTCGTTTCGAACAAAATTTTCTGCTTCCTGTGCAACCTGGCGTATTTCCAACACATCTGTCGAATCACATTCCCATGCAACAATTCCAAAGGCTTTAAAACGGTCACGAATATTTCCTGCCAAAGCACTCGCAATTGGAGTGGTTTGTGCATAGCGGTTATTCTCCACCACAAATAGTATTGGAATTTTCCATAGAGAAGCGATATTAAAACTTTCGTAAATGATTCCCTGTCCCATGGTACCATCACCCAAGAAAGCCAGTGTTATTCGTTTGCTCTGAATATATTTTTCCGCCAATGCCATTCCAGTAGCAATCGGGATGATGCCACCCTGGATTCCATTTGAATAGAAATTTCTTAATTGGATATGTTGGCTGCCTCCTCTTCCCCCCACCAATCCAGTTGATTTGCCCATCACCTCAGCTGCAAGAAGATAAGGATCTCCCCCATAAGCCAGGTAATGCCCGTGACAGCGATGATTACTGAAAATAATGTCATCTTTATCCAGTACATCAAAAATACCAGCAGCATTAGCTTCCTGGCCAATATAAGTATGTGTTGTGCCGACAAGTTTTCCTGAAGAAAATTCTTTCAGTAACTGTTCTTCAAATCTACGAATAAGCAGCATCTGCTTAAATAAGCGGTAATTTATATCCATCCATTTATTATAACGCACTAGAAAAAGTTAATGATAATCCATACAATATTATGGCTATGCGCAATTTTTGGGATAATTTATTTTGGTTTGATATCGAATATAAATTAAAGGTATACAAGATCTATTACCTTGCATTATCAAGTTGAGAAAGTTATAAATCACATATTTTTTATCGCTCAAAATAATAGTATTCAACTCACCGGCAAGCCTCATGGTATAATCATTGGCTATATGAATCAAACAAACTCAACAAAACAAACTAAATTGTGCCCAACTTGTGGTACTCAGTTGGCAGAAAATGCCAAACGTTGTTTGGTTTGCGGGAGCGACTTTACCGTTGAAAAAAACCCGCAAAAATCAATACAAGGCAGCCGGATGCCAGTTGTCAAGATCAGTCTTCCGTTGGCGTTAGGTTTGTTGTTCCTGATTCTTGCAGCTGGAGCAAGTTCAGCATATTTTTACTTGAATGCAGGCGACCGATTGGTAAATCCCACCCCGATCCCAACGGTCACAATCACAGCTACAATAACGACCTCACCTACAGAAACTCCAATACCGAGCGAAACTCCAACTCCTACCCTATTGCCTCCCCTGGAATATATCGTTAAGGCGAATGATTTTTGTGGAAATATTGCATTTGCATTTGATGTTTCCATCCAATCTATCATTTTGTTAAATAATTTATCGGCAACCTGTACTGACCTGGTTGTCGGACAAAAACTCTTAATTCCACAACCAACACCTACTCCTTTGCCAGTTGCAACAGGAACTCTTATCCCCGCAGATGCCACTCGCGCAGCCTGCCAGACGGTAACAATAACGGTTCAATCGACAGACACATTAAGCTCTATTTCCTTGAATTATGGGGTTTCAATGGAAGCTATCAAGGAATGGAATGGCTTAAGTACTGATAATGTGTACTTGAACCAACCCCTGGTCATTCCTTTGTGCATGCGTGCAGCAACACCTGGTCCATCCCCAACACCTACACTACCTGCCCCATATCCTGCGCCAAATTTACTACTGCCAGCCAATGGCTCTGTTTTCAATCTGGCAAATGATATCGTAACCTTGCAGTGGGCATCCATTGGTAATATGCGAGCGAATGAAGCTTACCTGGTGATCGTTGAAGATATAACTGAAGGTTTGGGTCGCAAACTTAACCAATATGTAACCGACACCAAGTTCATTGTCCCAGTTACTTTCCGCCCCCAAGACAATCAGCCTCACATAATGTCCTGGCAGGTTGTTACCGTTCGACAGACAGGAACGGATGATGAAGGGAAAACGATCTGGAGCCAGGCTGGAACTCCCAGTCAATTGCGTGTCTTTATCTGGAGTGGTGCAGCTCCCATTGCAACTGCTACTCCATAATTATCAAATAGATGGAAGACTCAATCCTCAAGCCTCCCCTAAAACATATTGCTCTTATAGCACATGACAATAAAAAGAAGGACCTGCTTGCGTGGGCTTTATTTAATAAGGGAACGCTTGCATACCATAAATTATATGCAACTGGTACAACAGGTGCCTATTTAGAAGATGCAATAGGAATGCCTATTGTAAAATTTAATAGCGGTCCTCTTGGTGGTGACCAACAAGTTGGTGCAAAAATATCCGAAGGCGTAATTGATCTTCTTGTTTTCTTCTGGGACCCTCTGGAACCACAGCCTCACGACCCAGATGTAAAAGCCCTGCTGCGATTAGCTGTATTATGGAATATTCCAACTGCCAGCAATCGAGCAACGGCAGATTTTATTATTTCATCCCCACTCATGGTCGAAGAGTATCTTCGGACGACCCCCGACCTGGACAGATATTTTCAATCACACAAAAATCTTTGACCACATAAATCTGGATATAAAATGGACTTGAGAGAAAGCTCTCAAGTCCATTTTATATCTTAAGACTGCGATGTTAGAAAAAAATTTTATTTTAAAGCAGCTTCTTCCAGCATTTTTGTTGTCAGAGATTTCGGTCTCTCTAAAGGTTGTCCCAATGCCCTCGACCAAACCAGGTTGGCTGTCACACCGAGAGCTCGCCCGACACCAAATAATACTGTATAAAAATCTAATTCACGAATCCCATAATAGTATTGCAGAGTTCCCGAGATCGCATCTACATTCGGGGCAGGATTTTTAGCCTTCCCTTGTTCCTTAAGTACCTGTGGGACCACTTCAAACACCATATCAGCCAATCGAACAAGTTCATCCTGAGGAAATCGATCTTTTGCGAACTTCATCTGAGCAGTAAAACGTGGATCTGGAACACGGAGAACAGCATGACCATAACCAGGGATAACTTTTCCGCTTTCCAAAGTCTCCCAAGCAAATTTTCTTAGCTGTTCTTTATCAGGAACACCACCAAATTGATCGCGAACTTCCAACAACCAACCCAAACATTCCTGGTTCGCCAATCCGTGCAATGGTCCAGCCAATCCATTTAAACCTGCTGAAAAAGCATAATATACATCTGCCAGAGAAGATCCGACAAGATGGGTGGCGTGTGCACTCACATTTCCACTTTCGTGGTCTGAATGGATAATAAAATACAAGCGTGCCAGCTCTTCATAGCCTTTATCTGCAACACCCAACATGCGGGCAAAATTAGCCCCCCAGTCGAGAGACGGATCAATCGTTGGGATCTCTCCATTTCGATATTTAAGATTGTAGATATATGCTGCAATGACAGGAAGTTTGGCAGTCAGGTTGAGACTGTCTTCCAGCATGGGTTCCCAATAATCTTCTTTATGCATGCCTTCATGATAACGTCGTGCAAATTCGGATTGAGTCTGCAGTGATTGAACAGCAAGCGTAAACAATGTCATCGGATGGGTATTTTGGGGTAAGGCTCGTAGCGTTTCATAGACGTAAGCTGGAACTTCACTTCGGCTAGCCCAATCCTTCTCCACCAGGCAAGCCTGCTCCTTGGTGGGAATCTCGTTGGTTAAAAGAAGATAATATAATCCTCCAACGAACGGCATTTCGGCTCCATCCGGTTTTGGAAGATTAGTCAATACTTCAGGAATGCTTAACCCCCGGAATCTTATTCCTTCTGCAGGATCCACATAAGAAATGTCTGAAACAAGCACCTTTGTTCCACGCATACCACCATAGACTTGATCAACGGTCACATTATCAATAACAACTGATCCTTTTTCTTTGACCAATTTCATTACCCGCTCACGCCATTCCGGAAGTTGGGCGGCGATCTTTTCATTAATTATCATTCTTAATCTCCAGTAATAAACATGTACTTTTTTTAAAAATCGATCACCTTAGCAAGAGCTTCAGTCGTTTCTATAACTGCTGAAGCTGAATTTATTAACGCTGCCTTTTCATCATCATTCAATTCGTATTCAATAATTTTTTCAATCCCATTCCTGCCCAACTGAACCGGGACACCGAAGAAAATATCTTTTAGACCATACTCTCCTTGCATAAATGCAGCTGCTGGAACAATTAACTGTTTATTTTTCAATATTGCTTCAACCATCTGGGCGACTGCTGCTGATGGGGCATAATAAGCAGATCCGGTCTTTAAAAGGCTAACAATTTCCCCACCACCCTTGCGTGTACGATCAACGATTGCATTTAGCTTTTCTGCAGACATGGTATCTTTTAAAGGGACGCCGGCAACATTTGAGTGGCGTGTAAGCGGCACCATTGTGTCACCATGTCCGCCCAAAACATAACAATTGATATTTTCAACACTCACGCCCAACTCCATTGCAACAAAAGTTCGCATCCTTGCAGAATCAAGAATACCCGCTTGACCTATAACACGATTTGCAGGTAATTTTCCAATTTTCATAGCCAGATAAGCCATTGTATCCAACGGGTTTGTCAGGATGATATAGATCGCATTTGGAGAATATTTCAATGTCTCAGTTGTAGCCTTGCCCACAATTTCAGCATTGGTTCTTAAAAGATCGTCGCGGCTCATTCCCGGTCTTCTCGGGATACCTGCAGTAATCACGATAATGTCTGAACCTTCAGTTGAGAGAAAATCATTACTGCCAGTTATCGTGACATCTTTCCCAATCACTGGCATAGCTTGCATCAAATCAAGTGCTTTTCCTTGCGGCATTCCGTCAACAATATCGACCAGGACCACATCTGCCAGCTCACGCTCTGCCAGCCAATGGGCTGTTGTCGATCCGGTCATACCAGCTCCAATAATCGAAACTTTTGCTGTCATACTACCTCCAAAATAATTATTATATACTACCAAATCGGCCTTTTATGTGAATATTAATAATGATACTCATAGATTATTAAAAAAGCGTTGGAAAACAATAATTTCGCCAACGCTTCTATTATTACTCTTCGTTTTCGAGAAAACGTGTAGCCTGAATAGCGGCGGCTGCACCCATACCTGCTGATGTGACAACTTGTTTAAAATCTGGATCGGCTGCTTCTCCTGCAACGAATACTCCTGGAACGCTGGCCCGCATCAGGTGGTCAATCTTGACGTAACCCAGATCTGCCATTTCCAGTTGCCCCTTGAACATTTGTGTATTTGGAGAATGGCCAATAAACACAAAGAAACCATCTGTCTCAAGGATTTTTTCTTCCCCGGAAACTACATCCTTGATCATCACAGATTTAACTTTCTCATCCCCATTAATTTTTGTAACAATGGTGTTCATTAAAAATTCTATTTTTGAATTATCCGCTGCTCTTTTTTGAAGAATAGCGCTTGCTCGCAATGTATCCCGCCGATGAACAATAGTCACCGAAGATGCAAATCTGGTTAAGAACAATGCTTCCTCTAAAGCACTATCTCCACCACCAACAACAACAACTTTTTTCCCCTTAAAAAACCACCCGTCACAGGTGCCACAATATGAAACACCTTTACCGGTTAGCTCTTTCTCACCTTCGATATTCATGTAAATCGGGTTGGCACCTGTAGCAATGATCAATGATCTTGCCAGAATTAGCTTATTCTCAGTTTGGATGCTAAATGGACGGGTTGAGAGGTCCACCTCTGTTGCAAGTTCAAATTCCACTTTTGCACCAAAGCGTTCAGCCTGTTTCTGCAACAACTCGCCAAGCTCACTTCCACCAACACCATCTGGAAATCCGGGATAATTTTCAATTTCATTGGTAAGAGCTGCTTGACCACCTAATTGAAGACCAGTTAATACCACAGGCTCAAGTTCTGCCCTGGCGGCATAAATCGCGGCAGATAATCCAGCAGGTCCAGCTCCCAAGATCAACACATTCAACACTTCAGAATCAACAGCTTTCGAAGCAACCATTTTCTTTTCTCCGCTAATAATATTTGAATAATATTAAGATGCTTGAGGTTGATTTTTGATACATTATTCCATATCAAAAAAACCTATTTCGCCGGGAAACTACTCGATCATTTCTTAATATGTATTGTTCTTCATCAACACTTGCGCCGGAATGCAGTACTGGTGAGCAATCCCGTGTATTACAAGCACTTCGACTCGTAGGGAATCCCAAACGGGGAGAAGTGTTGCCACTCACCAAAGAACAAGAACAGAGGCTCGCAATGACATGGCTTAGCAGAAACTTCGCTGGCTAATTACACGCCTTATCGGTGATCTCTAATGCCCTGTCAAGAATAGCAACAGCTTCCTTCAATTGATTTTCGGTAATTATCAATGGAGGAATTATTAGCACAGAATGCCAATGAGTGTATAGGAATAAACCATTATCAAAACAATATTTGCGAAAAGCGTTCATTTCCTGGCTGGAACTATTCCAGGGAGCCATAGGTTCTTTTGTTGATCTATTTTTGACCAATTCCATGATTGCAAACAATCCGATCGATCTCACATCTCCGATTGACTCGTGTTTTTCCCCCAAATCATTAAGCATCCGTCTTAACACAATCCCCATATCTGCAGCATGCTCGACAATATTGTCATCTCTCATTACATTAATATTCGCGACAGCTGCGGCCAGGGAAACAGGATGGGCTGTATAAGTTAAACCCGATTCGAAAATCCTATCGTCAAACGCAGAAGCAATTTCTGGTTTCATCGCCACAGCCCCCAAAGGCGCATAAGCAGAAGTCAATCCCTTCGCCATCGTCATGATATCAGGAATAGTCTTCCAATGATCAACAGCAAACCATTGGCCTGTTCTACCGAAGCCACTCATCACTTCATCGGCAATCATAACGATCTTATACTTGTCACACAGGTTCCGGACTCCCTGCATATAACCTGCAGGCGGAATAATTATGCCGTTTGTGCCTGTGACAGATTCCATCAAGATGCCTGCAATTGTCTGAGGACCTTCATAAAGAATAATTTCTTCAAGATGGTTTAGATAATCCTGAGTAAATTCTTCTTCTGATATATCTGGATTTGACCTATGGAATGTTGAACGATATCTATAAGGATCCAGAAAATGGACGACCCCCGGCATCAGTAATGGCTCCCACATCCACCTGCGAGTATCTCCGGTAGCAGCCATTGCTCCTGCTGTCGCTCCGTGGTAAGAGCGATAGCGGGTTAAAATCTTTGATTTTCCTGTATAACCTCGTGCAAGTTTAATTGCATTTTCATTGGCATCCGCCCCACCAAGTGTAAACAACACTTTGGTCAGTGCTCCACCTGGTGAAATGTCCGCCACCATTTTACTTGCCAAAGATCGTACTTTTGTTGCCATACCCGGTGCAGCATAAGGCAATTCTTGAATTTGCTCAGACATGGCTTGAATAATGCGTTGCTCACCGTGACCAACGTTGACACACATTGTCATTGAGTTCAGATCAAGATATTTTTTTTCTTCCGTATCCCAAAAATAGACCCCCTGAGCTCTCTTTATAGCGATTGGATTTACTTTTGCCTGAGCAGACCAGGTCCAAAAGACGTGTTTTTTTGCCAGAGGTAATATTTCATTATCCGGGAGATCAAACATGGTAGCCTCTATTGAAAATTTGTGGGTTTCAGTTTATGGCATAATCCTATCATATATATTCAGAGAAATTATCTCTTCAAAATCACTCTTGCTGGTGCTCCATCTGATCCAGCGAGTTTGAGAGGTAGACAGTAAAGTTCGTAATATCCACCGGAGACTTCTGAGAGATCTAATCCCTCCAGTGCAATTATCCCTGCATTAAGCAAAGTT
>JBDRQK010000181.1:0-2564 GCA_043826315.1 Chloroflexota bacterium | reverse complement strand
CCGCTCACCTGTACGGCAACCAGTTCTCCTACCGTTTGACCTTCATCAGCCAGACTTTGGATCTGCTGATTTGGAAACACAATCGTACTGGCCACCCAGGTGTGAAAGACCTGCTCCTGTGCTCCGAGATAATAGACCTTGATCAGGGTCATGGGATAGATCATATCGATCTGCCTGCTTTCCCCTGTCACGCCATAAAAACGCCAGGTGTTCTCAGCCTCCAGATAACGCAGTCCCTGCCAGGGAGCCGATTGTAGTTTCTCCAGCACGGTTGGTGTGGGTTCAGGTATTGGATTTGCGACCTGAGTTCCAATCACAGGCATCGCTAAGGCATTCAGGTTGCCAATCAAAAAGCTCATACAACTCATGAGCAGCAGGAAAAGCATGCCGATCAGGAAAACGATCGTTCTTTTCTTCATTGACTTTGCTCCATTTGTTGGTATATGGTTTCCAGCACAAGGGAGGTCTCACTTGCCTGCCCACGATAGAGATATTGCAGCCGATAGTTGCCGTTCTCATCCAGTCCTTTCAATAGAGCAATGGCCTGCAACTTGCGCTCGACGCGCCCTGCATGGTTCTCACGTCCCATCAAGGCGACCACATCCAGTCCCATGGAAACCATGGATCGTACAGCAGCCAGCCCCAATTCGGGTGCCGCAGCCAGGGCCAGTTGTTCCAAACGCATGAGGGCTTCCTCAATACTGCCGCCATGGATGGTGGTCATGGCTTTGCGTCCCAGACAGGTAGCCTTGAGAAATTGCAGTGCTTCATTGCCAACCACTTCTCCCACCAGGATGGCCGCCGGGTTCATACGCGTGTAGATCACATTTAGCACCCATTCCAGTGTCACACCCGGTGTACCGGAGGGTAACTCCGCCGGTGCCACCGTTCGTAATAAAAAGGGATGCTGGATTTCCAGTTCACGGAAGGTCTCCAGCGCGGCGATGGGAGCATTGTCTGGCAAGAATCCGGATAAGGCATTCAGCAAAGTGGTTTTTCCGGAACCCATTTCGCCGGCGATCATCAGGCTGCCGGATAAGCGGGAAACCAGCCAGGCCAGAAAACGATCCGGGGTGTCCTTCAGTTCATGAATGCGTTGGGGCAAGTCGGGGGTAGTGTTTCTTGAATCTTCATGATCAAATAGTTGAATCATTCTGTTTTCAACAGGATCCAGTCCGGCAAAAGTGCCGCTTTGTTCCATCTCTTCCAGAGTGCGTACACGCCGGCCAAAGGTGCGGATATTGATCGCTGTGCCCTCAGTGGACAGGCGTGGGACGATCGCGGTAAAGCGCTCGCCACCCGGCAGGTCGATCAGGACCGCCGGTCGATCACCACGCAGGGTGGCACCGCCCTGATCGGCCACATGAATGGTCAGATTTTCAAAATAGCGATCATCGGCCAGTTTGCCCAAATGATGAAAGCTGCCATCATATTCCACAGCCACATACCCATTGCGTACAAAGATTTCCTCCACAAATGGATCACGCAATAGTTGATCCAGCAGCCCCACCCCGGATAAGGCATCTGTAATCATCTGCGCTTGCTGGTTAACATCCCTGCGATATTGTTTGGAAATCAGGATGGCACGCACTTCGTCATAGAATCTGCGGCGTTGCTCTGCATCCGATTCCCGCCAACTGGGTGGATTAATCCCGCGCAGCACCAATTCTTCCCGGATGGTTTCAATCAAAGCCAGATCATGCTGGGTTAGGGGATGAATCTCAGGCGGTTTCATGGCACTTGTTCGGGCAAAGCCAGACTGGTCCATAACAACCCTCCCTGTTTCTTGCTCACCGCAACCGCTTCCAGGATCACATCCACAAATTCCGGTGCTACGGCCAGGGTAAGGATTTGTACCTGTTCATTCTGAGTACCACCGATCAGGCTGGAATTGGATTCATTCTGAGTCGTAGCCTCAGCGGCAACACCCTGAGCATTGCGGATATCAACCACCAATACATCCCTGGCAATGACCTTAACGGAAATATCCTCTTCTTTGGCTTTCGCTTCCTCAAAAGACGGTTGACTTTCATCCAGTAAGACTTGATATAAATTCACTCTTTCGCCGATTCGTATCTGACCGCCCACGGCCGAGACCGGTTCTACGGGGATGGAAAAGACTTCCAGATCAGCATCCGCCAGGCGGAATTGTTCTACAGAGACGGCATTTGTTTGTGGAATTGGTAAATCCGCCGGCAGGGAGACTGTACTGATTTTTCCATTCATCTCACTCACTGATTGAAAATAAGGCAAGGACGCCATACTGCGTGGCATCTCCTGCAAACGGAAAAGGTCTTCATGTAAAACGGTATAAGCAGGGATGGGATGGTTGGGTACCGGTATTGCATAGGTAGATACTTCTTTCAGGTAACGACTACGCCCATAGAATCCTGCAACAAGTGCCAGAACAATGGCGAGCAGACCAATACCAAATTGGATCGTGCGATTCATTTATTACTCCTTTCCTGGGTGGAAATTAAATAAAAAGACCGAACAATGATCCAGTAGGTACTGTTCGGTCAAGGTTTTCTATAGTGTTTCGTTATCTATGCAATGAGTGTATC
>JBDRQK010000180.1:0-2565 GCA_043826315.1 Chloroflexota bacterium | reverse complement strand
TCTTCGACGGTCAGGTCTGACCAGCGCGGGTCAAGCTCATCTGAGGCATGATCCGGGAACCAGGGTAATACTTTTTCATCCACACCAGTTAGTAAACCTCCATCGATAGCCAGCCCGACCAGCAGGGAGGTGATGCTCTTGGTGGCTGAAAAAGTGTCGTGGCTGTTCGTGCGGCCATAATGGTAGAAATATTCTTCCAAAACCAGTTTGCCATGCCGCACGACCAGGATGGAGTGGATGTTCTCCATCTTCGGGCTGCCATCGTCGAAAGCCGGGCTGCCCCGTCCGGGACCATGGAAAATGGCATCCAGCATGTGGTTGATGGTCACGGGGTCAATGCCTGCATCCTGCAGGGAGCTGGTCTCCCAACCATCCTCCACCTGTTGCGGGATACGGTTGTAAGGAGTTTCCGTTGGAACGATCGGTGAGGTCGGAACAGGTGTTTTGGTGGTGGCGGGTGTTGTTGAAGCCGTGATTTGGATTGGAGCGTCGACCTCCGGCGTTGGAGTGATCTGTCTGCAAGCCGGCAGGAAAGTCATGATGAGAATTAACACGGACAGGTAGAGGTAGTTGAAAGGTTTCACTTCAAATCACCAACAGGATCGATCCCAGATATTCAGCGGTGGCGGTGTGCACCAACATGCTCACAATCTTTGCCAGCGTGGAGTCTTTCTGGTCGGGCTGAGGCTGCATCACCGTGCTGAGCGTAACCAGACGGCTGGCAGTCGTGGATACGGTTTCTGCTCCAATTCCGAGGGTATTTTCGCGCTTATATTGTCGATAGTGGATATAATTATAGCGTCAAATTTTCCAGTTCCAAAACACACCTGCCCGGTGAAGGTTGCATGTCACGGTGAAAATGCTATACTGGGTAAAGTCCAAGGTGGCAGCATGGGATTTACACTGTTCTACTGGTCTGGTTCAACCTGAAAGGTTTGCCGTTTACGAAAATTTCCAGGCCCCACCCATGATCAGGAAGTCCGCATGAGGCAAGCAGGGCATCCCAAGAAGGTGCTGTGCGAGCGTAAACCGTTAATCACTTGGATCCTATGGGACAGGCTGGTAAAAATGGACCTCCGCAAACCATTACCAAATACGCTGGTATTAATCGCATTTCTCTTGAGCGCATGCACTCCCCTTGCCGCAGAACAACCTGGATCGATATTAACACCTGATGATTCGTCATCTACCGCAGTGTCGACCCCTGACCCTTCACCCACCTATATATATGTTAAAACAGTTGTTCCACAAAGCACATCCACTGTCTGCCCGGGCAGCCCTTATTCATTAATTTATTCAAATTATCAACTCCCGCCAGATATCTCCCCAAGATTGCTGTCGCTTATACAAGATCTATCTTCAGGTGATCCAGTCACTCAAGCTTCAGCCGCGACATGGATCAAGGATTATGGTCAGGAAGCTGTACACGCCATCCCTTACCTGGTCAATCTGGCTGATGATGAAACTCCGTTGCAATGGCAAAGAGGATTCCCGACCACTCCAGGAAACGAGGCTATCCTGGCAATTGCAGAGATCGGAGGAAAATGTGGTGTCCTGGCGCTAAAAACCATATTGGATAAAGGTAATGCGATCACCCGCGCGCATGCTGCACAACACCTGGGAAACACATTGGACCCGGGTGCCCTGGAAATACTGTATGATCTTCTGTATGATCATGAATGGATGGTGCGAGATAACGCCTTATATTCCCTGGCCACCTTAATTTCAAACCAGGTCTATGATCAAAATACATTGGAAAAACTGATCAGGATTGCAGAAGATATCAACGAGGATATTGAACTGAGAACCCTCGCTGTCAGGGTGATTGGAATATTCGCAAAAGAACAGACAGCTGAAAAGGACCAGGCGGTCGATTTATTGCTGAAGTTTGCTGAAGACCAAAACACCTATATCCGAAGAGAGGTGGCACATAGCCTCTATGATTTTAATGAACCGAGGGCGATCGAGATATTAATATTCCTGGTTCAAGATGAGGATGCGCTCGTCAGGGCTTATGCGGTTGAATCCCTGGTGAATTTAACCGGTCAGGATTTTGGTGAGGATGTTATAAAATGGGATGAGTGGTGGAAATCCACACAGTAAGCATCCTGCCCCTGATCAAGATTGGAATGAAAGCATCTTTTCCAGTATGGATCACAGACTCAAACAAGCGAGTGGCAAAAAAAGAATGGGCAATGGCTCAACTGGCAAGGTGATCTGCAAGTCCTGTAATAAGTACTTCAAATGGCGGATCAGAACCATTCATACGGTCACTTCATTTAATAGCAGGGATAAATCTCTAACCATCCAGCCGCCAGGGATCACAACTCTTTCCAGCTTAAGTAAACCATACCCAGTGAGAAAAAGAACACGCTCGAGAATAACAAGATGGGCAGCCAGAGCATGCTGGTTACTCCACCCAGTTCGTTGAAGTTGGCAATGAACAGGCACAGCATGAGAATGGCGGTCATGAGCAGGGTGAAAAAGGCGGATCTGCCGATATCCTGGCTTTGTTTCTCATCATACAGCCGTCGATCCTTTTCCAACAGATTGGTCATCAACCAG
>JBDRQK010000179.1:0-7097 GCA_043826315.1 Chloroflexota bacterium | reverse complement strand
ATATTTTAAGACTTGATTCTTCAGCGCGGATGAATTATCCTGGTCGAATTGGTGGAAATTGGGAATGGCGGATGCCTGAAAATTACAACAATAAAGTTCTAATCGAACAATTAAAAAAGGTTAATCATACTTATGGTCGTTGCTAATTATTCAATGTTCTTTTTTCAACCGTGGAAGCAAGGTATATACCCGCAAGAATAAAAGTCATACCAAGGATTTTTATTAACCCGGGAGATTCGTGTAATATTATATAAGCAAGACTCGCTGAACCAATAGGTTCACCTAGCGTTATTACCGCAACAACAGTGGCGGGTAAAAACCGTAAAGCCCAATTATAGGTGGAATGGCCAATGATCTGTGGAATGAGAGCCAGCAAGAAAATCCAGCCATAGGTGGCACCGGAAAATCCAAAAGGAGATTGTCTTGCGATAACCATGAATGCAATTAGGACAATTGATGCCATGCTATAAACTAGGAAAATATAGGTGATCAAGGACATCCTGGTTCTTAAATGACGTCCAATCAATAGGTATCCTGTCACCATGATCGCACCTGTTAGGGCAAGAAGATTGCCTTGCATTGATTTGCTGTTAAGAAAATTTGAAATAGTAGGGCAAACAAGACCTGATTGCCAGTTACACAAATCACTTAATCCAATTAGAGAACCACCAAAAGTTGCAAGAAACAACCCCCATAAGATCTTTCTTGAAAGTGATTCGTGTAAAAAAAATGGAGACAATAAGGCTACCCATATTGGGGCAGTGGATACAAGAACAACCGAACTGGCGACACTAGTATATTCAAGAGAAGTGATCCAGGTGGCAAAATGAAGTGCCAAAAAGAAACCTGAGAGTAACCCCAGTAATAACTCCTTCTTGGTCAGTGCAATCATCTCATCCCTGTGACGGATAATTGCAATTGGTGCAATCAACAAACTTGCAATTGTCAGCCGTAATGCAGCAATAACCAGGGAAGGAGCTTCCAGTTGGGCAAACCTGATAAAAAGTGATGCGGTTGATACTGATACGATCGCAAGTATGATTGCAAAGGGTAGAAATAGGGGAGAGCGTTGTTCAACCATATCTTCTCCAGGTTGGGTTACTTGGTTAATATTTATTCTTAAATTCTAACAGGATCTATTGGCGTAATGATGGTTTTCTTATATGCCAGACAACCTTTCCCTTGACTTCAGATATGGGAATGAGACCTAATTTGCTGCTATCCAGGCTGTTTTTGTGACTCCCACTGACGAAAAATCCCACTTCAGGTAAAACAGAGTCAATTTTTTTTATCAGGAATCCATAAGTGGGATGGTTAAAAATAATTACATCACCTATTTGTAGATGCCGTATAAAGAAGGCGATTTCGTTAATAATAACAAAATCGCCTTCTTTATATTCTGGAAGCATACTCTCCCCGGAAATTTTATAAACAGAAAACCAGGTATTTTTCTTTCGAGAATGATTAACTGGTTTTATGGACAAAGTGAATTTGGATGTACTGATTACAAATTGGGGTAAACCATTTCAAGAGAGGGAGCATAGGGTGCCTTTGCTCGTTTAATGGCAACACCTTTTGTTTCCCAGAAAATTGCAGCAAATTCGTTGATTGCCTCAACGAAAGCCAACCCGGCTTCCCGATCTGCTGTTTGCCTGCATTTAGAACCCAGCTGCATTATTCTTTGAACCAGTTCGTCCACATTTGGATGCTTGTCCTTTTTGAAATAATCACCCCAGATCACGCGGATTTCGTGTTTGGCTTTCTCTGCATGTTCTTCTTTGACTGAAATGTAACGGGACATACTGTTGTGATATTCAGATTTGCTTTTATCATCACCACCTTGTAAACCTGCCATCAGGTCCAGCATTCTCACAACGGTCAGCGCTGCAATTTGAGCGGGAGCAGGATCATAAATTCCACATGGAACGTCACAATGTGCTTGAGCTTGTGAAAAATTATATTTCTTATCTAGTGAAGAAAAAATGCTATGGATCATATTGATCTCCTTTGGAATATTGAATAAAATTTATATTTATTTGATCATAATAATAACAAACAGGTCTTATGTCAAGAATTCGAAAAGGAGAATTGATAAATATCTTATACTTATTAGATAAATATAGGGTAATTTAAACATCTTATCCTGATTAAAATGAGGTAAAATTAAGTTGAAAACTGGTCTTATTAATTCTAAAGGAGGAAGTAAATGACACATATTATTACAAGTCTTTGCCTGCGGGATGGCGGGTGCGTGGATGTTTGTCCGGTGGAATGTATTGTCCCAGGGACACCACAGGATAAAAGTCCATGGTTCTATATTGATCCGGATACCTGTATTGACTGCGGAGCTTGTGTGCCGGAATGTCCATATGCTGCGATCTTTCCCGAAGATGAAGTGCCAAATGCATACACTGCACGTGGTGGAGAATATATCAACAGGGTTGGTTTAACGGGTCACTATGAAGGAGAAAACCATGCTGGTGAAGCTGTTGTATTAGATTCGGTCAAACAACTGGAAGCAGGAGAAGTTGTTGACTTGACCGAAGACATCAAGCCAAATTATGCATATTTCCAGGATGGCCCGGGTTATTCTGCGAAACCATAATTAATTGAAGTTTTTTTACGTCCGATGGCGCATAGAGTCATCGGACGTTTTTCATTTTGTATTCCGATAGAAGGATCTAAAAAGAAATCCACGGAAATATGATAGACTTGCCATAATATTAAGGAAAGAGACAGAAAAGCATGACTTTCGATCCAACTTTTTTGAACAATTTCATCTTGGTTATAACGGGATTTGGTGGTGCATTCATTGCTGCTCTCTGGGTAAGTCTGGTTATTTGGACTTATCGGGATATCAAAAGTCGGGCACGCGATAATCTCGTTTTCATATTAGCCCCACTGGTTGTAGCTTTGTTATCCCTTCCTGGATTCTTAATTTATTTAGTTTTACGGCCTCAATCCACTCTGGAAGAAGAATACCAAAAAACACTTGAAGAAGAAGCTCTTCTTCAAGCCATAGAAGATCAACCCGTTTGCCCAGGGTGTGAACGCCAAATTTCATCAGATTGGCAAATTTGTCCTAATTGTCAAACAAAACTTAGAAAACCTTGCCAAAAATGTGGAAAATTAATGGAACTGCCTTGGAATATATGCCCGTATTGTGCAACTCCTGAGTATGGATTGCGTACAGAAGATACACGCTTATCCAAAAACCTCGATAAAGCTGATGTGAAACCAATAGAGGAAGTAGATTCAGTAATATTTCCTGATTCTTTACCGGAATGGGAAGAAGAAACAGGTCAGGAGAACATATCAGACGAGTAAGACATTCGAAAATAGGAGAAGAATATGGGAATTACAAGTTTGGTTATTGGAATATTATCAATATTGGGTGTTTGTATCTCTTTGATACCATTTTTGAATGTGCTAAATTGCGTCGGATTACCACTTGGTTTGCTTGGTGCAATTCTAGGGATTGCTGCATTGATATCAAAACGGGGAAGTAAGGGCATGGCAATCGCAGGTATCACCTTGAGCAGTCTTGCAATATTGGTAGGTGCCATAAGGTTTGTGATCAGCCTTTTAACCACAGGTGGAATTATTTAAGCGATCCTCAATGTTGATTGAAAAAATTAAATTAAATCATTTGTCCATGCCACTTGTATCTCCTTTTGAGACATCTTTTGGCAGAATAAGTGAACGTGAGTGCATAATCATCTCCATTTATTCAGGAGGTTTGATAGGAATAGGTGAGTGCGTAGCAGATCGGGACCCAGGATATGCCTATGAGACCTCAGGCACAGCCCTACATATAATCATCGATTTTTTGATCCCTATGATTTTGGGAAAGGTTGTCAATTCGGCAGAAGATTTTTCCAATCTTGCGACTGGAGTACGGGGGCACCGGATGGCAAAAGCTGGTATGGAGATGGCTTTATGGGATTTATTCGGAAAAGCTCAGGGAAAATCATTAAGAAATTTGTTAAGGGGTAAAAAACAAAAGGTTCGTGTGGGAGTTTCTGTTGGACTTCAAAGTTCTCCCCAGGAGCTATCCCGGGTTATAAGCGGATATCTTGAAAAAGGTTATGGAAGGATCAAATTAAAGATTAAACCCGGTAGGGATATCGGCGATGTAAGCTTTATTCGAAGTACCTATCCGGATATAGATCTTCAAGTGGATGCCAACTCAGCCTATACTTATAAGAGTGCACAAGCATTATTGGATCTCGATAATTTCAATCTTTTAATGATTGAACAGCCATTATTCGAAGATGATTTGTGGGAGCACCATAAGCTTCAAAAACAATTCCATACCCCGATCTGTCTGGATGAAAGTATTTTATCAGCAAGACATGCCCGGTCTGCAATTGAAATGGGGGCTTGCAGGATAATAAACATCAAAGCAGGGAGAGTAGGTGGACTAAGCGAGGCAGTTGCGATTCATGATGCCTGTATGGAAATGGAAATTCCAAATTGGTGTGGTGGAATGCTTGAAACCGGAGTTGGAAGGGCATCCAACCTGGCATTAGCATCTCTGCCAAACTTCCATTTTCCAGCTGATATTTCTGCAACATCCCGATATTATAAGCGGGATATCACGAATGAAGATTTTCTCTTAAATTCAGACAGCACAATAAATGTTCCAGATGGAGTTGGCTTGGGCGTAACAATAAATGAAAAGTATTTCAATGAATTTTCTCTATCAGAGACTATTTATGGAAAGATATGAAAACAAAAGTCTTATTCTTTTATTTTCAATATTTATTCTATTAATATTGCCAGGGTGTACATCATTATGGGGAAATACAGAGGATTTGCGTGTGGGATTGAGGTGGACAGAAACTCCAACTCCATTTTTGCCGTTAGAAAATCTCCCAACAGCCGACGTTTTACCATCTCCCCCGACACCGACTCTTATATTGACGTCGCAAGTTCCAACAAAAGAAGAAACTGAAATAGAAGAAGGAATAAAGATCTGGATCAGTGCTGCTGCTTCTCCGTTGATTCGAAGTTATATATCTGATGCTGGATTGATGATGACAAATGATAAGGAAAATGCAGATTATCACCTGGATATTCAGGTCACAGATAAAAATAAATCAACAACTTGGGTTTACGCATTAGTTGCTCCTTTTCCGACAACCATTGATAACGTACAATGGTTGGATTTTATGGATAATTGGCAGGGTGGGGACAAGGGTCCGTTTGGAGATTATCCAATTTGGATGGATACCTCCACATTAAAAGCCTTAAGTGCTGTTTTGGGACCACCAGCTTCGGGTAAAACTCTCATTGAAGTTTCTGAAAGTTTGATTGATTCTGCTTGGGAAAACCAGCCATCTTGGGGGATTATTCCATTTGAAAATCTTGAACCTCGCTGGAAAGTGATAAATCTCGATGGAGATTCTCCAATATCAAATAAATTCGATTTAGATAACTATCCCTTGAAAGTAAATTTTAGTATACAGGAAAGTGAATCTCCTCCTCATTTGAAATTGCCGGAATCCAATCGTGATCCAGCCAAACTAACCACCCTCATAATGACGGGGGTAACTGCGTTGGTTCGGGCAACAGCAGGAAAAATGGAACTAAACGGAACGTTATATCCCGGAAAAGATATTCGAGATTGGCTTGTGTCGGCTGATTTGACTCATATCAGTAATGAAATCCCATTCGCAGATGGATGTCCATATCCCGATCCCAACCAACAATCATTGGTTTTTTGCAGTGACCCTAAATATATTGCCTTACTAGAAGATGTTGGCACAGATATTGTCGAATTGACCGGTAACCATTTTCAAGATTGGGGGTCTGCTGCAACCTTGTCCACATTAGCTATGTATAACCAGGAAGGCTGGATTTATTTTGGCGGAGGCGCTGATTTGACAGATGCCCGTTCCCCAAAAATTATTATTCATAATGGCAATAAATTGGCGTTCATGGGATGCAATCCAGCCGGACCAAATTACGCCTTGGCGACAGATTCTCAGCCTGGAGCAGCGCCTTGCGATTATGAATGGATGCACGCAGAAATCTCTCGTTTAATTTCTGAAGGATACTTGCCAATTATTACGTTTCAATATATTGAATCATATTCAGTTCAACCCCTCCCCGACCAGGTGGAAGTGTTTCAGGCGATGGCTGCTGCCGGTGCTGTTATTATTAGTGGAAGTCAGGCTCACTTACCTCAGACAATGGAATTTTACAACAATAGCTTTATTCATTACGGTTTGGGGAATCTTTTTTTTGATCAAATGGATTACC
Organism: Chloroflexota bacterium; assembly: GCA_043826315.1. Lineage (GTDB taxonomy): Bacteria > Chloroflexota > Anaerolineae > Anaerolineales > Villigracilaceae > UBA12087. The sequence continues at coordinate 830 of JBDRQK010000179.1, read as the reverse complement.
CTGTTGTTGGAACCCGCCGGGAATTTATAGACCGCCATATTTTCTATGATGGAAAATATATAGGAACCGAGCTTCTGACTGCCTTTTTGGAGGATTATTCCCGTCCTCGACCGATGACTTTTGAAGAACGCTCAACTTTTCTTCAAGAAATATTTGCTGCAAGTGGCTGGTAATGAAAATGAGTCAATGGAGATTAATATGAATATTTTTGATATTTCCCTTACAATTTCTCCGAAACTCCCGGTTTGGCCGGGAGATCCAGCAATTTGCCTGCAACGAATTGGAAATATGGACGATGGTGACTCCTGCAACATTACCCATATCTCAATGAGTGTGCATAGTGGAACCCATGTGGATGCGCCGCATCATTTCTTGAATGACAATCGCACAGTGGAAGATCTGGATCTTGAAATATTAACTGGCCAGGCTTATTTGGTTGAAATACCACATAGAGTGAACGAAATTTCAAATGAGGTTCTCGATAATGCATTGATTCCAAGGGGAGTGGAACGCTTATTGATAAAAACACGAAATTCGGAAATTTGGAGAAATGGCGAAGAAAATTTTACTGAAAATTTTGTGGCTATCAATAATGATGGCGCTGAATGGCTCGTAAAGAATGGAATAAAATTGGTGGGTGTCGACTATCTATCAGTAGCACCCTTCGGAGAAGGTGTGCCTACCCATCTAACTTTGCTTAATGCAGGGATAATTGCACTGGAGGGATTAGATCTCTCAGAAGTCTCCGGTGGATATTACGAACTTTACTGTCTACCTCTCAAACTCGCTGGATCAGATGGAGCACCAGCAAGAGTGATTTTGAAGAGATA
>JBDRQK010000178.1:0-3579 GCA_043826315.1 Chloroflexota bacterium | reverse complement strand
CACTTTGTGATAGCCGGTCAGCCTTTCCATCAGGCTAAGACCACCCAATGACAAAAACTCAAACTCCAGGCTAGGGTTACCATCTAATTGATCTTTTAGGTTCTGGGCAATTACCCACCCAACCCCATCATCCCCCAGGATGGGGTTTCCCAAGCCGATAATAAGTGTTTTGTTCTCAGTCATAATATTATTAAAGGGGTCGTCCTTAGTATAGGGACGACCCCTTCTACCAGATCCTTAATTAATCGCAGAATTGTCTGAGAACTTCTTTAGTATTACCATCTGCATCATATATCGTGACTTGCAGAGGCATTTGTCCTGGCAATGAGTGAGTTGCGCAACCAAAACAAGGGTCGTAGGATCGGAAAGCCATTTCAACCATGTTAAGCAAGCCTTCATTAACAACTGTACCTTTCTTGATGAGACTTTGGGCAGCTTTCTTGATGGACATGCTCATAGGCGCATAGTTATTGGTGGTGCCAACGATCAGGTTCACTTTCGTGACCACACCACGATCATCCGTCCAATAATGATGTGTAAGTGTTCCGCGCGGTGCTTCCACAATACCGACACCCTCTGTGGGTTTTTCGGTGGGGATCGTGTGGAAGTTAGGCGACGTTATCTCCGGGTCTGTGGCTAATTCCACCCAGCGTTCCGCTGCATAGAGCAATTCTATTAAACGTGCCCAGTGAGTTGCCAGGCGTTGATGAACAGGTTTGCCACCCAATGTGCTGTAGAATTTATCATATTCTGCCTGGGCGAGAGGAGTTGCCATTCCATCAGCAGCATTCAGGCGCGAGAGAGGCGTGGCAGTGTAAACGCCGGAGTCTTTCCCGTCCACGAAACCTTTCCAACCAACTTTCTTGAGGTAGGGGAATTTCAGGTACGTCCAGGGCTCAACTCGTTCGGTTATCCAATCTCGGTAATCATTTGGACCATATTTTCCAATTCTCTCACCATCTGGAGCCACAACACTTATTAAACCATCGTAAAAGTTCACGTGATTGTTTTCGTCGACCATGCCGATCGAATAAGTTTTATGCGTATAGATATCGCCCAATACCAAGTCCAGATATGCCTTGTTACCCAGGACGATGTCAGCAAATAACTTGAGCGAGAATTGAGCAAATTCTACTGCCCAGCGTCCCATGGTTTCAATTTCTTTCCGCTGGACTTCGGTAATACCTTTGGTTAATCCACCGGGGATGGAAGTGCATGGATGGACTTTACGTCCACCGATCATTTCGACCACGTTGTGACCATATTTTCGCATCTGGATTACTTTTCCGCCAATTTCCAGACCGACTTTGTGGATGACACCTAGAATATTTCGTTCCGCAACCGGTGCATCCGGTCCCATCACAAAATCGGGACCTGCCAGGGCATAAAAATGTGTAGTGTGGTCAGTGCAGTAAAAAGCACTGTAGAGTAATTCGCGCAACATTTTTGCGGTGCGGGGAGGATCGACATGGTAAACTGCATCAGCTGCCTTCGCTCCAGCCATGTGATGGGCTTCAGGGCAGACTCCACAGATACGATTCGTCAGCAGTGGTAACTCTTCCACCGGACGACCTACACAAAAACGTTCAAAACCACGCAGTTCAGGGATCTGGAAGTAAGTGTTGGCTACTTCACCATCTTCATCAAGAAAAATTTCGATTTTGCCATGACCTTCCAGGCGTGTTATGGGATCTATTGTTATCCTTTGCATATTTCCTCCAGGATCATTTTCCGTTGGATTTGACTGCTGAAAGACTGCCTCTAAGCAATGATCCAGCCAGATTAAAACGATAGAATTGTCCAGCAGGATCGACGAGACCATCAAGAATGCTATCGATTTCATCTGGATCGTTGCTATCGATTACAGATGCAAATGCAGCTACCAGGCGAGCGCCATAATCAATAACACCCTCAGCTGGACCATAGCATCCGATGCATTGTGCACCTGCTGTGGGGCAAAGCGCACCACATCCCTGGCGCGTTGCTGGACCATTGCATGGGATCCCTTGTTCAAGTAAACAAAGGTCCGGATCAGCATGCACCAATTGGATGCGATCAAATTTCTTGATCTTCTTGATTCCTCGTGTTCGGGTGCAATCGTCACAAACAGTGGAAGCGCCTGCACCGATCACAGCACCCTTGGGTGGTAATTCGGCTTTTCCTTGGAGCACCTGGATGACTAGTTCGATAACTGCCGCGATCTGGTGAGATTCAGGCGGGCATCCGGGCATGAAATAATCCACATCCACGACCTGTTCAAGAGTTCTCAGGAAGGGGAACAAAGTTGGTATGTTGATTTGCCCTTCGGGCATCTCATAAGCAGGTTGAGGCCGGAAATTCTCCGGATTCTCGGTAGTCACGGTTGAATAGACAGTATCAACGATCTCTTTGATCGGAGTGAAATTTGCCAAGCCGGGGATGCATCCTTCGGTTGCGCAGGACCCAAATGCCACAAGGATCTTGGATTTCTTACGAAGTAATTTAGCAATGTGCTCGTTTTCGTCGTTTCGAATTCCACCATTGAAAAGGGTTAATAAGATCGACCCGTCTTCCATGGCTTCCACGTCTTTGTACTTTGCATCCATGGCCACTGGCCAGAATACTACTTCGAAATTTGCATCCACATCCAGGATTTTTTCATGGATATTCAAAATGGCGATATCGCATCCTCCACATGAGGCTGCCCAGTAGATTGCTAATTTTGGTTTGGTGGTCATGCTATCACCTCCACCTGAGACTTATGGGTTGGTATGGTTACAGCTTCACTGGCTGCTTTCCAATTTAATGGTCCCAGCAGTCGAACTTCCTCAACGAACTTGTTGATCTCTGATGCAAATATAGCTCCTTCAGCAGCGCTGGCCCAGAGAAGTTTTAAACGACCGGGTTCCATTCCCATTTGAACAAGAACACGTTTCATAAGATGAAATCGGCGCAGGGCTTTGTAATTTTGATCGATATAATGGCAGTCGCCTGGGTGGCAGCCGGAAATTAGGACAGCATCTGCGCCACCTGCAAATGCTTTGAAAATAAAGGTTGGATCCAAGCGCCCGGAACACATCAGCCGAATGAGACGAATATTGGGGGCATATTTCATTCGGGCAGTTCCTGCCATGTCTGCAGCGCGGTAGCTACACCAGTTACATGTGAAGCCAATGATTACAGGTTCGAAATTTTCATTAGGCATATAACATTCTCCTTATGTTGTTAGGCGTACTCTTGATCTTTGATGTGCAGAAGGAGTAAACCGTTGATTTGTGAAAGGATCTGATCATTACTGAAACCCGTACCGCTAATGGCTCCTGCCGGACAGCCGGCAACACAAGTCCCGCATCCCTGGCACAAGGCAGGGTTGATTTCGGATACCATTGTGTCTTCGTGAAATAGAATGGCGTTGAACGGGCATAGATCATTGCATATGCGACAACCCGAACATTGTTCCTGGTTCACAGTAGCACGAACAGGTTCCAGTGATATTTCTTTTTGCTGGATCTTTCCCAAAACACGTGCAGCGGCTGCGGCACCCTGGGCAACTGAGGCGGGAATATCTTTTGGACCCTGAGCACAACCAGCGATATAAAT
>JBDRQK010000177.1:0-2773 GCA_043826315.1 Chloroflexota bacterium | reverse complement strand
GGGTTGATATTTTCTGATCCAATCTCAAAGTCATATTTACCCATTTCAAATGGATCAACCAAAGTTTCAAACTCAATGGCAGCCTGAGCTTCATAATTTACATACAGCCTTGTTCCGGTCAGCGCGGACACGGCATCAAATAATCGTCCCATGCTCGAGGTTATGGGAGAATTCAGTCCGGTTTTCAATTGTTGCTTAAAAACACCGTTCAGGGCAGGCTCCCCCATCAATAGGTGAGCCGGTGGAAGGTTTTCTTCCCAAGGTTCTCCTGCCTGTTCAAGCCAAGCCAGTGCCAAACGCCAGGGTTCCCTTACCGCCAGGTCACCTCCTGGTAAAAGGATGGTTTTAAGATGAGCCACACGCTGGAAACTACTGAAATCAGATATAAGGAATTCACCTCCCCAGATCGTTCCATCTTCACCATATCCAGTGCCATCATACGCCACACCTATTACAGGTCTATTTCCAGGAAGTTTATTCTCCGCCATGCAGGCAACCACATGGGCATGGTGATGTTGAACAGCAAAGGAGGGCAGATCTTCCAAATCAGCCCTTTTTAAAGCATAACGTGTCGCCAGATAATCGGGATGAAGATCATGTGCCAGAGCTTTTATTTCCACCCGAAATAAATGCTCAAAATGGGAAATTCCTCTCTCAAAAGAATCCAGGGTTTCAAAATTTTCGAGATCACCAATATGGTGACTTAGAAACGCATAGTTGTTACGAGTTATACAAAATGTATTCTTCAGTTCAGCACCGCATGCCAATAAAGCCGGTGGCTCAAAGTTCAGGCGAACAGGAAAAGGAGCGTAACCACGGGATCGTCGGATTGGGATGATCTCATCTTCGAAATCTCTAACGACCGAATCATCACAACGAATATGAATATCACGATTGTGCATCAAGAAAGCATCTGCCATGGAATTCAAACGGGTTCGGGCATCATCGTTATCCGTAACGATCGGTTCTTCGCTGACATTTCCACTCGTCATCACCAGAACTTCAAATTGGTCCGTATCAAAAAGCAGGTAATGTAAGGGGGTGTAAGGTAACATGACTCCCAATGTATTCTGTCCAGGCGCAGCTTCCAAAGCAATGGTTGCTCCAGGCTTTCGTTCCAACAATACTATAGGTCTGGGATGGGATTCCAATAATTCTCTGGCTTCATCATTTAGAAAACAGTATTTGTCGACGGTTGCACTATCCGGGATCATCAACGCGAAAGGTTTATCTACGCGCAGTTTTCGGCGGCGTAATTCTGCCACAGCTTGCACATTATTGGCGTCACATGCAAGGTGAAAGCCGCCCAATCCCTTGATCGCAATAATTTTCCCCTGGCAAATAAGTTTTTGGGTTTCAACAATTGAATTCTCACCTTCCAAATGAACATTTTTTTCACCACTATTGTATTCCAACCATATTTTTGGACCGCATTCAGGGCAAGCCACAGGTTGAGCATGGAAACGTCTATCCGATGGGTTGGCATACTCCAATCCACAAGCTTTACACATCTCGAATGGAGCCATCGTTGTGTTGGGTCTGTCATAAGGGATGTCCTTGATGATCGTAAATCGTGGACCACAATTGGTGCAGTTAATAAAAGGATAACGATAATGCCTGTCAGCTGGGTCAAAAAGCTCCTTTAAGCAATCCTTACACGTACATACGTCAGGTGAAATTGGCTGAAAGGCATCCAAAACTGCTTCGGAGTGGATAATATCAAATTTGATGAAACCATTGGAATCTTTCCAATCCACAAGGATGTCATCTATATTAGCCAGGGGTGGGGCATCATCCTTTATAGCTTGAATAAATGATTCAAGTATTTCCTGAGTTCCATCCAATTCGATATCCACACCTGCTGATGTATTCCTTACCCAACCTGCCAGACCAAATTTTTGAGCCAATCCATAGATAAACGGCCGAAAACCAACTCCTTGCACCACACCATTAACATGGATTTTGACACCCTTTAACTTTTCCAAAATAAATCCTCATCATTTATAAAGAAATTTTTGCTTCAAACCAAGTTTTATTGATTATTTCTCGATCTCGTATTATACATGCCCATAAAAATAATTTGGGCAAGAATCCTGGTAAATTAGGTTTATGTCATCAATATGAGCAAAGAAGCTAGAATGCCTTATCTTCCCTCAGTATGAACAATAATTTCATACAAGGGTCATGGCACAGCCATCTGCCCTCGCATCACTACCAGCGCACAAAACCCCGGAAATATTATCTCGAAGAATGATCTGTCCGCGTCCAAATAGAGCCCGGTCATAACCAAACACCATTCGAGTATTATGACCAAGTTTTTTTAGATCGGCGACCACATTCTGAGGAATCCCCTCTTCCAGTGCAACTCCTCCTCCGGCTGTACCATCCTCGATGCAAAAACGCGGTAAATCCAGACATGCCTGCGGATCCAAATGATCACAGGCGAGTGCAAGGAAAACCTGCAAATGTCCCTGTGGTTGCATAAAGCCTCCCATAACCCCCAGGGTTGCATACAGGCTTTGATCAATTTCTCGAGTGACCATGGCAGGGATAATGGTGTGATAAGGTCTTTTTCGAGGTGCAAGAACATTTGGATGCCCAGGCTGGAGATTAAAATTATGACCTCGATTTTGTAATGTGAATCCCCATCCGGACGGAACAATCCCGGTACCGAAGCCCATGTAATTACTATTTATAAATGAGCAGGCATTCCCAAATTTATCGATAACACAAAAATAGACAGTATCGGTTGAAGCGACTGGCACCCCATATA
>JBDRQK010000176.1:0-3585 GCA_043826315.1 Chloroflexota bacterium | reverse complement strand
GCACGGAGTCTCGGCGTCGGTGTCTTTTGCCATCAAGAAGGAACGTGACGTCAACCGCATCCGCTCCCTGCTTGACCTTTCGGCTGCATCCTACCCCGCCATGTTGTGGACACTGCTGGCTGTCATCGTGTTCGGACTTGGCGCGGCATTTCTCAACATGGTCTGGTGGAGGTTTGGATGGATCTGGGTCTCGATCGTCATCCTGATCGTGATCGTTGTGCTGATGGCAATCTATGGCGCGGGTGTTTTTGGCGAGATCAGGAAAGCAGCAGGGCTTCCCTACACGGTCAAGGGAAAACCCTTCCCTGCCGAACCCGCCAAAAGTGATGAGGAAGTCTATGCGTTGGTATCGAAAGTGAATCCCACACTGCTTCTGGTCATCGGCTATGGCGGAATCGCCATCATTGCCTGGCTGATGAGAGCCAAGCCGTTCTAAAGTAGAAACCATGCAAAACAAAAATCACCCCATCCTTGAATTGCGCGTCGCCATCACCACCAGCGATTATGAACGCCTGGTCGAATTCTATTGCGGCGGACTCGGTCTCGAACCCGCCGCCGTCTGGAATAACGATGGAGGCCGCGCTCTCATGCTCGAAATGGGTAAAGCCACTCTCGAACTGTTCGATGAACGACAGGCGCAGGTCGTTGACCAACTCGAAGTGGGCAAACGCGTCAGCGGGCAGATCCGCTTCGCGTTGCAGGTTCCAGATCTAAAGTCCGCCATGGAACGTTTGCTCGCCAACGGCGCGACGCTGGTTCATCCGCCCGTCCAGACTCCATGGGGTGATACCAATGTACGTCTACAAGACCCTGATGGCATTCAGGTAACGTTGTTTCAACCTGGCAGTCCTTCCGTGTGATCGGTTAAACCATTCCGCAAATCGACTATCCTATCCCCGGTTTTATTGTTCCTCCGATCAAATCTTTCATAAAGCCAAAGGAGAAAAACATGAGCGAAGTTTCCGAGATCAACAGCGTCAATGTCCCCGAATTGTTGGAGTTCAAAAACACTTGCGCACAAAACCCGGAACAGGTTGACTGCAACCCCGAGCTGGTGGCGTATTGGGAGGGCGGGTCGCGCGCCGGTCGAATTCAAAGGCATGACCATTCACCTCAGCGGAGATGGCGAGTTCAATGCAATGGCAGGATGGATCGCAAAATTCCAATGGTCAAGAATAGGAGACACTCGAAGAACGATCCACTTTTGCACCGGCAGGTTCACCATCATCGCAATCCTTATCTACGGAGGTTAATATGATCCGCAGATTTCCACTCTGGTGCTTTGTAACAGGTGTGCTGCTCCTGTCAGCCTGCCAGCCAACGTCCCCCTCACCAACCGTTTCTCCCCCGGCCAAGGTCCAGGTGGAACCGACCCGGACCGCCTTGCCCACGGCTACCCTTTCACCCACGGCTACCCTCGCGCCGACAGTTACCCCCACCCCCGAACCGATTGGCGACGGGATCCACTGGAATGTACACCCCGATCCGGTACTGGATGTGGGTCCGGAGGGGGCATGGGACCAGACCCTGGTGGGCGAGCCGCGTGTTTTTCGCGCCGGGGACCAGTTCAACATGATCTTCGTCGGGCAGAACGGGACACGCGCCGCTAATGGCTCCATCTCTCCTTTTTACGGGTACTCCATCGGACTGGCGACTTCTTCTGATGGTGTCGCCTGGGAAAAAGCTGCCTTCAACCCCATTTTGGGCTTGAAAGGCTCCGAATTTGGGATGCTCTGGCATGGCAGCCTGCTTCACCAGGACGGTTATTTCGTGTACTACAGTCTCGGTTCCACGCGCGGCGGGCGCGTCGGTCAACGCATTTACCTGGCCACCTCCCCCGACGGACAAACCTGGACGCCCCATCCCGACCCTGTGATCGATCTCGGATCGGCGGACAGTTACGATGGCTACACCCTGGCTGCCTCCACTGTCCTCATCGAAGAGGGAGTCTTCAAGATGTGGTACAACGGCATTGACGCCGCCGGGCGTATGACCATCAACTACGCCACCTCCCCCGACGGTATCGCCTGGACAAAATATGAAGGCAACCCCGTGGTTGATCTCGGTCCCGACACTGCCACCTACTACCCTTCGGTGGTGCGGGTGGACGCAACCTACATGATGTGGTTCACCTCGGAAGGCATCCGCCTGGCGATCTCGGCGGATGGCATCACGTGGGAGGTTTACCCCGACCCGGTCCTGGAAAAAGGTCCGGAGGGAAGCTGGTACGGACACTCCGTCCTGGAACCGAGCGTGTACTTCGACGGGCGCGTGTTCCATCTCTGGTTCACTGGTTCCAGTGGACCCTTCCAGGAAAAGATCGGCTACGCCACCAGCCCGTAGCGTATTCCCTGTGCCGCCCGCGCCCACAAAAAGGGATGAGGAAGTGTTTGTTCATCTGGTGAATACGGATCCCATTTTGCGCACCGCCTGATACACCCTGATTGGCATGGCTGTATTCTTTATCGCCACGCTTGTTCCCGGCACTTAGTTGCGCGCTGATTGTATCCAGGATAACACTGAAGCTCTGGGCGCTATGAACAATGCAATCTAGGTTAGCATAAGCCAGAGTAGACCAAGGATACGCAGTTGCCAGTCAGCACTGGAACCTGTCATTATATTGTTGAATTGTATCTTGCATAATTAGTACATATGAGCTATTATTGCAAGAGAAGGTTTTGGAAAACCTGAAACACTAAACCCTTAGGAACCACGCCTGAAAGGTATCCAGAAATCCTAATATTTTCTTAATATTGGATTTTCTAACATTAAATTTATCCACTCAGGGTTAATGTTATACTTTAAGATATGATAAAAGAAATTTGGTAATTGATCAAAACTACTTAACAATAATAAGCTTTTACGATTTTGAAGAATGAAAATTGTACCCTACGCCATCAAGACTCTTTGATAAATAAGTCATATCTTTCAGTAAGGTATGAATTAATTCATTGAATAGAAGAACTTTAACTGTGAGAAGTATATGGAAATAACCACAGATATTTATTCAGGGGATAGTAAAGAGCAATTAAAGCTGCTTCCTGACAATTCTGTTGATCTAATTGTGACATCTCCACCATATGCGGACCAAAGAAAGAGTACTTATGGTGGTATTCATCATGATGATTATGTGAAATGGTTTTTACCAATTTCAGAACAATTATTACGTGTACTAAAGCCAACTGGGACATTTATCTTAATAAAATAGATTAAGGAATAGTTTTTAGACTATGAGCTACGAAAGCAAAATGCTTGAAGATTTAAAAATGCCACCGCAGAAAGAAATAGAGCATGCAATATTAACATCAATGTTTAAACATAATGGAATAATAAAAGAATTTGGTTTTGGGGAATTAATTGTTGACGAAATTGCTAATGATTTTGGTTTGAATAAAGAACAGAGAGAAGCGTGCTTAATTACTACTTATAAGAAAGAAAATAGAGTAAAAAAATCTTATCTTTGGCATCGTTTATTATTTCGCGCTGCCGATTCTTTAGCAAAAGAAAAGTATGTTTCCCGTCCTACAAGAACATTTCTGCTAACAAATAAAAGAGAATGGATGCTAACTGAAGCAGGTTATAGCC
>JBDRQK010000175.1:0-2779 GCA_043826315.1 Chloroflexota bacterium | reverse complement strand
GGTGTTGGGTTCTATGGTGCAGAAAGGGTAATTGGCCGCCTCGGCCTTGGCACTGGACAGGGCAGAAAATATGGTGGACTTGCCTACATTGGGCAGACCGACGATACCGCAGTTAAGGGCCATGGGTTCCTCGATAATATGAAGATGACAACAGGGTCAGAATAGCCGGAATAAGCAGGGGCTGGCAAGGATGGGGTAGAGACTGTAACTCTTCTTTGTATTCACGATTGCACATGTTGTATTGTGAACCTTTAATTCTGTCCATATTGATATGTGATTAGACATTTTTCAGCTATCAGTGGCAATCAAATATTATTAATTTATATCTCCCCAATAGATTTCTTCATATTTCTCATAAAGCCTTTCTATCAGAACTTTGGGGTAAACTCGATTATTACTTCTTGTAATCTCTACCCATTCAATTCCTTCCTGCCCTTCATCAAGATTGGTTGCATATTCCAGATTTGGTTCTTCAGTTAATTCGCACTCAAACATGTATTCTACTTGATGGGCTTTATCAGTTTCGGAAAATTCATGATTCTTTCCGATATATTCCCTTATGTATTTCAATTTTCCCACCTTTATTCTGGAACCAAGTTCTTCCTTGCATTCTCTCATGATGGTTTCCAGAAAGGTCTCATCTTTATCTTGCCCACCACCTGGCAGAATGAAATAGTTTCCATCACTATCACTCTTTTTAATACAAAGTAATTTATTATTCTTTATTATAATTGCCTTAACTGAATTACGAACTGGATACATATGTGTATTACCTTTCATATTCATCTGCATCCGATTCCGCCGCGGAGTATCCGCCGAACAACGATTGCATGATTACCCAGATCGATAGCAGTCACAATCAGCGCTGAAACTATCACATTCCTGGCTTTATAGACAATCGGTAGCGCTGAAGAAACCAATAGGAAGGTTGGTATAGCATAGCTATCGTTTCAATTTTCAAAATATAATTTCAATTCTGCGCTATTTACGCTGACCTTTTTTATGTGTAAAATAGCGATGGCACAATACACACAGCCCTGCCCCGGACGCCACACAAGGAGAGACATCGCCATGATTGACTTCGAAGCCGCCTTTTCTGCCAATGCCCAGAACATGAAGAAGAGTGTGATACGCGAACTGCTCAAGCTCATTGCCCAGCCTGAGATCATCTCCTTTGCTGGTGGCCTACCCGCCCCCGAGACCTTCCCGGTAGCCGATCTGAAAATCGCGGCGAATGCCGTGTTCGATAATGATGCCGCCAAGGCTCTCCAGTACGGCACCACCGAAGGGGATCCCGAGCTGAAGTCCGAGATCATCAAGTTCGAAGGCCGCCAGGGTGTACAGCTCAGGAACGAGAACCTGCTCATCGTATCGGCCAGCCAGCAGGGCCTGGATATAGTGTCCAAGGTCTTTCTTGATCCAGGTGACTACCTTATCGCCGGCCGGCCAACCTACTTGGGTGCCATCCAGGCCTTCCAGTCATACAGCGGGAAAGTACTAGGCATACCGTTTACCCCCGAGCAGGACGGTTTTGACATGGATGTCTTGGAGCGCCTGTACAGCAGAGCCATAGAAAGTGGCAAGAAGATCAAGTTCATTTATGTGATTCCGGATTTCCAGAATCCTGCCGGGTTCTGTTGGAGCCTGGCCAAGAGAAGGGCCATCCTGGAGTTTGCGTACAGGAACAACCTGGTGCTGATCGAGGACTCGCCATACCGTGAAATCCGCTTCATCGGCGAGCATTTGCCTTCGATCTACCAGCTTGACCAGCAGGGAGAGAACCGGGGAGTGGTAGTCAACCTCAAGACCTTCTCCAAGATCCTTACCCCCGGCGTGCGGATAGGCTGGATGATGGGCCACAAAACCCTGATAAGCAAGTTCGTGATTGCCAAGCAGGCCATGGATCTGTGTACCAATGTCTTTGCCCAGAAATGGCTGGCGGAGTACATGAAGACAGGCAAGCTGTACAATGTGATAAAGAATACCTGCGACAACTACCGCGAGAAGCGCAATGTAATGGTGGAGACCCTGGAACAGTACATGCCCAAGCGCTGGGATATCACCTGGACCAAGCCCGAAGGAGGTCTCTTCCTCTGGATAAGCCTGCCCAAGTACATCAATACCGATGATCTGATCTACAAGGCGGTAGAGCAGGAAAAGGTGGCCTTTGTGGTTGGTTCGGCCTTCTATTTCGATGAACCTGAGCACAACGAGATGCGTATCAATTTCTCCTACTCCAGCCCGGCCTTGATCCGGGAAGGCATCATGCGCCTATGCCGGGTCATAACCAAGGAGATAGAGGCTTACGAAGTGGATAACCGGGCCAAGACAAGCGCTGAGGTCATGTAGACATCAGGCCTGCAGGATTCATGCCTGCAAGCCTGATGTCTACCAACGCATGTACCGCTGCCATACCGGCATTGACGGAAAGCCGCTCCTTGGGGGGCGGCTTTTTTCATCATTCATCCAAGAAACAGATTTACCGTCATTGATCAGAGCATTTCGACACATGAATAGTTATCAAATATTTCAACATCTAACTGTTTCACCAAGGATTATTGCCAAAATCAACCAACCGCATGGATTACCAAACATTCTTTTTTTGACCGTGGTCAGTTACTTAAAAAAATAAATTGACTAAAGTCAGAATTGACCCATATACTGCTGTATTGACGAATACGCATGTTAATTGAGCCAATTTCAAAAATCGGTTATTTTTGAAATTGACTTGGCAGTTGCGCCAGAGTACTGGCGACGCATTTCTTGCGAATAGCAAGAA
>JBDRQK010000174.1:0-12850 GCA_043826315.1 Chloroflexota bacterium | reverse complement strand
CCAATCGCAAGGGTATGCCGGAAGGACACGCCAGCCTGGTGCGTGAAATGGTCGTACCCATCCTGCGCAAAGACAGGGTCGTGTCCATCCTGGGCCTGGGCAATAAAGACCAGGAATACACCCAGGAAGACGTGGAAAAGGTCCGCTTCCTGGCGGAAAGCGCCTGGGAATTCGCTGCCAGTAAAAAAGCCGAAACTCTCATGCTTGAATCCGAGACCAAGTACCGTTCGCTGTTCGAGAATGTGCCGGATGGAGTTTATCGCTCAACACCGGATGGGCGGATCCTGGCAGCGAACAAAGCGTTGGTTGCCATGCTGGGATATGGATCGGATACCGAATTAATGAAGGATAACGCAGTTCAAATGTATACCAGCCAGGATGAAAGGAACATGTTCCTGAAAGAGATCGATAGATCCGGTGTTGTCAGGAATATGGAAGTTCAGTTGAACACAAAACAAGGTAAAGCCATCGTTGGATTGGAAAACGCACGTGCCTTTTATGATGAAAACGGCAAGGTACTTCATTATGAAGGCACGCTGACCGATATCACCGAGCGCAAACAGGTGGAATTGGAACGTCAGACCCTGCTGGAGATCATGCAGGGTTTGACGATCACGGATGACCTGAATGATTATCTGGAGATCGTCCACCATGCCATTGGCAAAGTGATTGAAGCAAAGAATTTCTTCGTTGCCCTCAATAGCAAGACTACGGGGTTGTTTGATTTAGCATATATGGTTGATGAATTCGACCAGAAAATTTCATCCTACGAGATGGGAAAAACACTTGGCGCTTATGTCTATCGAAGCTCCAAACCTTACCTGTTTGACCCTCAATCTTTTGATGAACTTAGCCAACAGGGCTTGGTGGAATTGGTAGGTGCCTACTCTCCCTCCTGGTTGGGCGTGCCACTGATCGTTTCCAACCAGGCTATCGGAGTCATGGTGGTCCAGGATTATGAGAACGAAAATCGATATTCGCAACACGATGTGGATTTTCTGACTTCGATCTCCGGACAGGTGGCGGGAGCCATCCGGCGCAAAGCGGCAGAAACAGAGCTGACACAATTATTCGAGTCTGAACATCGCCGTTCTCAACGCCTTTCGGATCTGCAGCTCCTGAGCACCGAGTTGACCAGCCTGCACTCCGAGCAGGAACTGCTGGAATCGCTGGTTAAAAAGGGTGCCCTGCTTTCCAACAGCCCGGTCTGCACGGTTTTATTACTGGATGAAAAAACGGATGAGATCGTCCTGGCTGCCCATTTCGGGTTGCCAGCCAGTGTTCCAAAAGGTTTAAGGATCCCGGTCGCTCTCTTACCGCAAGCAGCCAGTGAATTTAAAAGTGGTAAAACGATCATCATTTCAAATATAGACCAGGAACTGCCAGCCTTGCGCAAAGTGCTGGTACACCCGGGAGTTCAATCCTTCTTTGCCTTCCCGCTGGTGATCGATGGGGTTGTGACCGGTGCCATCACCCTGAGCAGTCTGCAGCCTCGCCATCCATCTGTAGCCGAGATCCATACCTACGAACTGCTGGGGCGCCTGGCTTCGGCTGCCCTGGACAATGTGCGCCTGTTTGAAGGTGTCAATCGCAGCCTGCAACGCATGGGTTCCCTGCGCCGGGTGGATATGGCCATCTCAGCCAGTTTTGACCTGGTGATGACGCTTAATATCCTGCTGGAACAGGTCACCACCCACCTGGGGGTTGATGCAGCCGATATCCTGGTGCTGGATACGAGCGATTCCACGCTTAAATATACCTGTGGGCGCGGTTTTCGCAGCCAGGCACTCAGGTACACCAACCTGAGAATTGGAGAGGGCTTCGCCGGGCAGGCTGCCATGGAACGCCGCACCATCCATGTGCCCGATCTTCAAGAAGAAATGCACGGAATGGAAAAATCATCATCCCTTCCCAGTGAAGGCTTCGTTTCCTACTGGGGTGTGCCGTTGCTGGCAAAAGGGAACATCCAGGGCGTGCTGGAGGTCTTCAACCGCCAGCCGATCCCGGAAGACAAGGATTGGGTCAATTTCTTGGAAACACTGGCAGGTCAGGCAGCCATTGCGGTGGATAACGTCCAGCTCTTCAACCACCTTGAACGCTCCAATGCAGATCTTTCCATGGCCTACGACAGCACTTTAACAGGTTGGGCAACTGCCCTGGAATTACGCGATAACGAAACTGAGGGTCACACCCGCCGGGTGGCGGTTACCACCACACTGTTGGCTGGCAGGATGGGCGTGCATGACGAGGACATCAGGTTCATACGCTGGGGTTCCCTGCTGCACGATATCGGCAAAATGGGCATCCCGGACAGTATCCTGTTAAAACCCGGTCCGTTAAGCGATGAAGAATGGGTGATCATGCGCACGCACCCTGTGCTTGCTTACGAAATGCTGTCTCCGATCCATTATCTCGGCAACGCGCTGGATATCCCCTATAGCCATCACGAAAAATGGGACGGCAGTGGTTACCCGCGCGGCTTGAAAGGCGAACAGATCCCCCTGGCGGCACGTATTTTTGCCATAGTGGATGTATGGGATGCACTCACCTCAGATCGCCCCTACCGCTCAGCCTGGACCCCTGAAAAAACCATGAGCTACATCCAGGAACAGGTGGGTACCCACTTCGACCCGCAGGTGGCGAAGGCTTTTATGGAATTGATCGGGCCGGACGGAATATTACCGGGAGTATAAAATTTTTATAACTGCTCAGTCAATCCCTTTCGAGTTGAAATGCTCGTAAAACGGGAGATTTGGGAACTCTCAAGGTGAATCAATATTAACCACCAAGACGCGAAGTCACCAAGAAGAACAAAATCATAAAGATTTCCTTTGTTCCTTTGGGTCTTCGTGGTAAAAAAATTTGTAACTGCTCCGCCAATCCCCTGTGAGTTGAATTGCTCGTAAAACAGGAGATTTGGGAGCTCTTTAGGTGAATCCATATTAACCACCAGGACACGAAGCCACCAGGAAGAACAAAATCATAAAGATTTCCTTTGTGCCTTTGGGTCTTCGTGGTAATAAAATTTATGACTATTTTTAAAAAAGGTTCCGGGGGGATGCTGGATGGTGGCAAGGGAATGACAAAAACATGAAAACAGGCGACGTTTGTCAGTTGACGTTAACCGGTGCATGCGATATTTTATAGGTGCGCAGCATCTCCTCCCAAATGGGGCAGCGGGGGGTTCGTAAATGTGGCAACACCATACGGATCCCCATCTCCCCCTTTTAGGAGAAGATTAAGCAGAAGGAAGAAGTCCGGATCGCTGGCGGTTAGCTGGAAAAAAAAACAGCAGCCCTCCCAGTGGACTAAAACATATTATTATTTACAGGAGCAATAAAAATGGCAATGAAAATCACCGATGAGTGCATTTCCTGCGGAGCATGCCTGCCGGAATGCCCGACCGATTCCATCACTGAAGGCGACATCATCTATGTTATCGACGCTGCCACATGCGTGGAATGTGTTGGTCATCATGATTCACCCCAGTGTGTCTCAGTCTGCCCGGTTGAGTGCATCGAAAAAGCTTAATTGGCAGTATAATAGAAATACGTTCTTCAAGGCGGGAGGATATTCCGCCGGGAAATAACACAATTTAATAGTCATGACCTTCGGGGCAGGGTGAAATTCCCGATCGGTGGTTAAAGCCCACGAGTACGCCCGTTTTCAACGGGATTACAGGATGCGATGAAATTTCGCTGCCGACGGTTAAAGTCCGGATGAAAGAAGGTGAAAGCTGGCTTGTTGTCAGCCTGGTTTGCCATCCGTCAGCCAGGCCCTCAATTGGCTGAAGTTTTACGCCCCGCAGGTACTTTATGCGGGGCGATGGGTTTTTAACCCACAATCCCGCCACCCATCCAGTCGCGATCGACCCGAGGCAGATGACAGGTTGAGAAGCATGCAATTTCCAAAGATCCAAACCTCCAGCCCAGCAAAAGTCCGCTTTCCATGGACCGCGCTGGCTTCCCTGGTGACCGGGCTGGCCGCCTGGTGGCTGGTCAGCCGCTTTTCAAATCTGCCAGCCTTCATCCTGCCCGCCCCGGGGTTGGTCTGGAACAGATTCTTGCATGCACTGCGGGATGGCAGCCTGCTGGTCCACGCCCTGGTGACCCTGAAGGAGATCAGCCTGGGATTACTTGCGGGAACGTTTTTTGCCTCCTGGCTTGGATACCTGCTGGCCAAGTCACGCCTGTTCGAACGCCTGCTGTCCCCCTACCTGGTGGCAATGCAAGCCATCCCGATCGTGGCGATTGCTCCCCTGTTGGTGATCTGGTTTGGCCCGGGTATGTTCTCCAAAGTGTTGATCTGCGCCCTGATCGTCTTCTTCCCGGTGCTGGTCAATACCGTGGTGGGAGTACGGGCTGTGCCGCGCTCCCTGCACGCCCT
The DNA here is from genome assembly GCA_043826315.1 of Chloroflexota bacterium. Lineage (GTDB taxonomy): Bacteria > Chloroflexota > Anaerolineae > Anaerolineales > Villigracilaceae > UBA12087. The sequence continues at coordinate 8,464 of JBDRQK010000174.1, read as the reverse complement.
GATGGGTTCGTTGCATGCCACGCGCTGGCAGACCCTGCGGCTGCTGGAACTGCCTGCCGCCCTACCCATCTTATTGGGTGGCTTGCGTATCGGTGCCACATTATCTGTGATCGGCGCTGTGGTGGGTGAACTGGTGGGTGCAAACCAGGGGCTGGGATTCCTGATCAATGTCGGACGCGGCCAGTATGATACCGCCCTGGTATTTGTTGCCGTTTTCACCCTGGTTGTCATGGCGCTGACGCTTTACAGCCTGGTGGCATTCTTTGAACACCGCTTGCTGGCCTGGCAGGAGTGGCGCGAATGAGCTCTGCAATGACAACAATGACCTCTGTGCTGAACCGTCCGGACGTTATAAGTTTGCAAGGAAAGATCGGGAGAACCAGGGCATGAATATCCGAATATTCGATCGTTATGTCATACCAGATCAATCATCAGGGTTATTTCCTGCAAGATACATTTGCACAATATTTTAGGAAAGACCCTGATCAATTTTACATTTAAGAATGGAGTTGAGCCATGAGATCTAACACATTTTTCATCCTGCTGCTGATCAGCACCCTATTTACGGCATGCAGCAGCACACCCACCAGCGTAACAGACACCAACCTGGTGGATATCCGCCTGCCTTTGGGCTACATCCCCAACATCCAATTTGCCCCGCTCTATGTGGCGTTGGACAAGGGCTTTTACAGGGAAGCCGGCTTGAATGTGGTCATGGATTATGCCCAGGAAACCGATGGATTAGCCCTGGTGGGGGCAGATGAGATCCAGTTTGCCATCGTTTCGGGTGAGCAGGTGCCCCTGGCGCGGGCCCAGGGTTTGCCGGTGGTCTATGTCATGGCCTGGTATCAAGAGTATCCTGTTTCGATCGTCTCCCTTGCAGAAGAGGGCATTCTCACCCCGCAGGACCTGGCTGGCAAAAAGATCGGTCTGCCGGGTCTGTATGGCGCTAACTATGTCGGTCTTGAGGCCATATTGTTTGCTGCAGGATTGAAGGAGAGCGAGGTAACCCTGGATTCGATCGGGTACACCCAGGTCGAGTCGCTGGTGGCGGGGCGCGAAGCTGCTGTTTCGGTCTATACCGCCAATGAACCAGTACAACTGCGTGCCCAGGGCTATACGGTCAACGAACTGCGTGTGGCAGATCATGTCCAACTGGCCTCCAACGGGTTGATCACCAACGAGAAAACCATCGCTGAAGATCCCGCCCTGGTGCGTGCCATGGTGCAGGCCACTCTCAAAGGTCTGCAATATACCATCGATAATCCGGACGAAGCCTACCAGATCAGCAAAAAGTATGTGGAAAACCTGGCCAGCCTTTCACTGGCCGATGAGGAAGTCCAGAAGAAGATCTTGCTCACTTCGATCGACCTCTGGAAGGCAGAGCGATTGGGGTTTTCCGACCCTTCCGCCTGGCAGAACATGCAGGATGTCCTGCTCGGCATGGGCTGGTTGAAACAAGCCCTGGACCTGAATGCAGCCTTCAGCAACGAATTTCTGCCTTAATAAATCAGATGGCTGAAAAAATCCCTGAACCCTTCCTGGTTGTAAGTGACCTGGATGCCACCTTCCCAAGTGATGATGGCGGTCTGCGCGCTTTACAGGGTGTCTCTTTTTCGGTCAATCCGCAAGAATTTGTGTGCATCCTGGGTCCTTCCGGCAGCGGCAAAAGCACCCTGCTGCGTGTTTTGGCAGGTGTACTCAAACCAACAAGTGGCTCGCTGAAATTTTCCGGCGGCATACCGCGCATCGGGTTTGTTTTCCAACAGAGCAACCTGATGCCCTGGCGCACGGTGCTGGATAACATCACCCTGCCGCTGGAGTTGGAAGGTTTAAGCCGGGAGAACGCTTATCCCCGCGCGCTGGAATTGATCGACCTGGTTGGGCTGCAGGGTTTTGAGCGCGCTTGGCCGCGTGATCTTTCGGGAGGCATGGCACAGCGCGTGGCGATTGCGCGTGCCCTGGTGCATGACCCCGATATTCTGCTGCTGGACGAGCCATTTGGTTCGCTGGATGCCCTGACGCGCGACCGCATGGGGAGCGAGTTGCTGCGCATCTGGCAGAGACGCCAGAAGACGGTTGTGATGGTCACACATTCGATCAGCGAAGCGCTCTACCTTTCGGATCATGTCCTGGTCTTGTCCCAGCGACCCGGCAGTATTAAGATGGGTTTGAAGGTTGAGTTTCCACGCCCGCGCCATGAAGCGATCCGCTACACGGCGAATTTTGGGCACCTGGTGAGCCAGTTAAAGGATGCCATCGAATAGTAGGTTGGGTAGAGCGGATCAAGTAGCCCAATATTCTTTCAATACCAAAGCGAAACCCAACAATGAGCATGGTTGTTGGATTAAGGGGTAGACAAAGTCTACAGAAAAGCAAATCGGTGCGTCAGATAAAACATGCCTTAGAATAGGGTTGTTGGAAAGGGGAGATTGACCAGGAATTTATTCTTTCAGTGGTATTTGATCTTGTAAAAGATCAATTTGATATATTCATTGTTTAAGAATATCAATCCTTCTTCGCTTTGCCACCAGTTGCTGGTGTCGAACCCGATATGCGGTGCGGCTGTTACCAGCAGCCTGACCGGCACTCCGGCTAATTCCCTCTCGAAGATCCACCTGGAGCGGCGCGTGTGAAAAGCGGATGTGACCAGGATGACCGAGTTGAGTTTGTGGGTTTCGATGTAGCCGCGCAGGGCGCGCGCTTCATCGAATGTGCTGGTCACCGGACCAATATTATTCAGAACCAGCAGCCTGTCAGAAGGAACACCTCGCAGTTTCATGACTTCGACGGCAATATCGGTCGGGTTGTCCACCAGCCCCAACAACTGGGCGGGTGAACTTTGCGCCTGGGCAATAGCCACCAGGGGTGCAAAGCCCTGCTTGTACAGGTCACTGGCTGTAAAAGGCCGGGTGTTATAATCCCCGTTCAGCACAAAGATCAGATCGGCTTTTTGCAGGGGAGTGTCTGTGTTGACCAGGTAATTTGCCAGCCCCGTCAAAATCGGGACTCGCAGGCCGTAAGTCAGCAGGCACACAAGCAAAATAGCCAGCAGAATGATACCTGCTTTTTTAAAGCCTCTTGGTTTTACAGGGGTATTGGTCATGGTAGCGTTATCCTTATCACTTTATTCTACTATAATCGGGGCAGGGACCTCGCAGGTTACAACAGCAGTAAAGGGACCCAGTGACAATGACAGCAAGCATCTTTCGCAAACTTACGGAATACATTAAAATGATTGAGGAGGTGGAATATGATCTTCCGGGTTGGAATTGAAAATAATAATGATGGGCGCTCGATCGCCTGGGCCTTGGAGCATCCCGGCTGTTTTGCATACGGAGCCAATGCCAGCGCCGCCTGTATCAATCTGGAGACTGCCATCCAGAAATATGCCACCTGGATCTTGAAAAATGAACCCAACACCTGGTTAAATTTTGATGAAGTGGAGATCATCCCCGAGGAAACCTGGGAGGTGTATTCCATCGATGAAAACTTGGAAAAGGTTGAAACCGGCGGATACTACGTGGAATCTTTTTTTCGGTATGACTGGAAACCTCTCAAGCGCCATGAGGTGGAGCACAGCCTCCAGATGCTGAACTGGACCAGGGATGAACTGCTGAAGACCATTGGGCGGTTAAGTGCCGAAAAGCTGGCAGCCACTTATCCGAACGAGCGCTGGAGCATCAATGGCATTCTCGCTCACATTGGCGGCGCTGAATGGTGGTATCTCAGCAAGCTTGACCCTGCAATTTCAGAGAAGGAACTATCCAAAGAGCCCATGATACGCCTGGAGCAATCGCGCCATCTATTTATTCACACGCTACCAAAACTGGTGGATGTATTGCAAGTGATTGGAGATGACGGCGAGTTCTGGAGCCCGCGCAAGGTCCTGCGTCGCTCTTTGTGGCACGAACTGGATCATATCGAGCATATCAAAAAATTAATATAAAAGCAGTATCAAAATGGTATACGATAATAACCTGGGACTGCGCATAAGTGAGTTGCTGGCTGATGTCGACGGACTGGAAGAAAAAAAGATGTTTGGAGGGGTCGGATTCCTGGTTAATGGGAACATGGAATGTGGCGTACATAAAGACTACCTGATCGTGAGGGTTGGTCCGGAAAATTACCACTCTGCACTCGATAAAGAGCATGCAAAGATGTTTGACATGACCGGACGCCCCATGACCGGTTGGGTGATGGTTGCTGCACCTGGCTTTGAAACCGACAGGGCATTATCGAACTGGGTCCAGCAGGGTTTGGAATTTGCCATGAGCCTGCCGCCTAAATAGGATGCGTTCAACCTGCTCCGGATATGCTCATAATCCAAATGCCAGCACCCCGCTATTATTGATTATTTAGTAATAACATAAAAGATGTTCAAAACAGGTACGATCTGCCTGCGGGAAAAAAAGAAAATGGTTCCCGGAAGGCACTCAATAACCTGGTACATACTTTATGGGAGACCCTTATGTCGTTGCAAGAGTCAGGAATCCAACATAAGCAAACAGAATCCGCACTGGTGGCGTACATGCGCTTTAATTTGAAGGAACGCAGCGAGATCCACGCCTCTTTTCACGAACTGGCACAAGCCATACCACCCGGCAATATCAACGGAGCACCTTATTGTGTGATCCAATTCTTCTCCAGTTACACGGAAGGCTTCGAGGTCGAAGTTGGTTTTCCAGTCAGGCAGGCTGTTGAGACAGACCAAATTCACTCCAAGACCTGGCCTGGATTGGAAGTCCTATCCCTGGTGCATTCGGGACCACCCGGGGAGTTGCGCTCCACAAAGGTAAAGCTGTACGAATTCAGCGGGGAACACGGCCTGATCTCGGACGAATTCACACGTGAGGTCTATTCGGAATGGGAAGATGCAGCAGGTCCCATTGAAGTCCAGTTCGTGATCCATAACTGGAATGCCCTCTTTGCCCGCAACCTGGAGCGTGTGCTCGGGGAGGAAAAATGCAACCAGGTCATGCGGGTTGCTGATCCACCTGGCCTGGAGTCCACGCCTCTCGAACGTTTCCAATGGGTTAAAAGTGCCATGCAATGTCTGGATGTGCTGGCTGATGAGGACCAGAAGTTTGATGTGGTCTCAAGCTGTTCCCACATATATCCACCTTACCAGCTGGACAAACTCAGGAAAACCTATCAAAGCGCTCGTGAGAGTAGTGCGGATCCACTTGAAGCTGTGGATGCAGTCATCTCCTTCATGAGAGCTGACCCTGGTTGGGGTGAGAAAGATATGTTCCGCCAGGGGAATGTGATCTATCACACCAAGAACCCTGTCGATCCGCAAGCCTACCAACTGGCAAAAACACCCGAAGAAAAACGGGCAGCATATTGTTTTTGCCCGATCATCGCCATCCACTTGGACAGAGGTATCTCGGACACATATTGTTACTGTGGTTCGGGTTGGTATCGTCAGCAGTGGCAGGCAGCCACCGGGTTGCCAGTCTCGGTCAAAGTGGTGCAGTCGGTGGTGCGCGGTGATGATGTCTGCCAGTTTGCAGTTCACCTTTCGACAGAACTGTAGGTACCCGTCGAAAGAGTCTGGTGCCAACAGCCGGGGTCTACTGCACCGCCTGATTAATTTCAAAAGTTGAAGTAGCTTCTGAAAACAATAGCTTAAAAAACAGCGCAGGTGTAAGGGGACACTCCATCTTAAGACATGCCTCCTTTTTTGATTAGATACGGGTAAAATTACCAATCAGATGGATACCAAAACCCTGCACGTTCTTGAATATTCCAAGGTGCTTGAGCGCCTGACGCAGCATTGTGATTTCAGTGCCTCAAGCGATCTTGCGCGCCAGCTAACCCCGACCGACAGCTTTGAACTGGCACAGGCGCGCCTGGCTGATACAACTGAAGCGCGCCGGCTGCTCTCCAGCCAGGACCTGACCATCGGCGGTGCACATGATGTGCGTCCGCAGGTCATCAGTGCGGCACGCGGCGGTCGCCTGGAAGCCAAAGAACTGCTCAACATTCAAAATACGCTGGTTGCCACCCGCAACCTGCGCCGAACGCTCGAAAAGCAGGCCGTGGAATTCCCGCGCCTGGCAGAATTGGCGCTCAGCCTGCCAGCCTCACTGGGACTGGTGGAAACCATCTCGCACACCATCGGCGAGACCGGCGAGGTGCTCGACTCGGCTTCCCCCAGGCTGGGCACGATCCGCCGTGAGATCCGCATTGCCCACGACAGGTTGATGTCACGCCTGCAGAAATACATCACCGATTCCCATACCGTCTCCATGCTGCAGGATGCGCTCATCACCCAGCGCGACGGTCGCTATGTGATCCCGCTGCGGGCCGAGTTCAAGGGACAGGTTAAATCCATCGTCCACGACCAATCCAGCTCCGGCGCTACCCTGTTCGTCGAACCGCTGCCGGTGGTGGAACTTAACAACAAGTATCGCGAGCTGCAACTGGCTGAGCGCGATGAAGTTGAGCGGGTCTTGTATGAGATCTCACAGAAAGTGGGTGAACACGCTGATGAGATCGTGCCCGGCATTGACGCCCTGGCAGACCTGGACCTGGCATTTGCCAAAGCCAAATACGCCGATGAATTGGAAGCAGCCGAACCGGTCCTGAATCGCATGGAAACCAATCCCGAAAAACCCAACCCTGTTGCGCTCATCCGGTTGCTGCAAGCCCGTCATCCCCTGCTGGATGCGCGCAGCGTGGTGCCCATCGACGTGGATCTTGACCCTCTCACCTTTGCGGTCATCATCACCGGCCCCAACACGGGTGGGAAGACCGTCTCCCTCAAAACGGTCGGACTGCTGGCATTAATGGCACAATCCGGGCTGCACATCCCGGTCGAATCCGGCTCGGAACTGGTTGTTTTCAAATCGGTCTGGGCGGACATCGGCGATGAGCAGTCCATCGAACAATCGCTATCCACCTTTTCCGGGCACATCACCAACATTGTGCGCATCCTCAAGGAAGTGGACCGCCAGTCGCTGGTCATCATTGATGAACTCGGGGCGGGTACCGACCCGCAGGAAGGAGCCGCCCTGGCGCGTGCCATCCTCAGTTTCCTGCTCGAACGGAATGTGACCACCTTTGTGGCTACCCACTACCCCGAACTGAAGACCTTTGCGCATACCACACCGGGCGTGGTGAATGCCTCGCTCGAATTTGACCTGCACAGCCTGCGCCCAACCTATCACCTGACCATCGGTCTGCCGGGGCGCTCGAATGCCCTGGCCATTGCCGAGAGACTCGGGCTGCCGCTCGAGATCATCAGCGCTGCCAGGGGAGAGATCGATCCCTCCGAACTGCGCGCCGACGACCTGCTGGATGCCATCCACCGCGAGCGCAAGCTGGCCCGCAAGGAACGCCAAAAGGCCGAGAAGGCGCGCGCCGACGTACATCGTTTGCGCCGCGAGCTGAGTGAACGGCTGGAGAAGATCGAGGAGGAACGCCAGGTTGCCATCGACCAGGCACGCGCCGAAGGTGAACTGGAAGTGGCCATACTGCAGGAGCAGCTCAAGAACCTGCGCCAGGGATTGAAGAATGCCAGTCAACCCTTGGATATTCTGGATGACATCCAGGAACAGGTCGAACTCCTGGAAGAAAAGATCCAGAAACCGGTCAAGAAGCGCACCCAACGCAAACCTGTGCCCACAGGCGAACTCCGGATCGGAGAAAAGATACTTCTCACCTCTTTAAAGAAAGAAGGCATCATCACCAGCATCAGTGCGGAAGATGTCGAAGTCCAGATCGGCAGCCTGAGAATGCGCGCCCGTTTGAATGAGATCCAGCGCAAAGGGCAGGAGGAAGCAGAGACGGAAACACCATCAGCAACCCTGCCACCTGAACGCGGACCGGCTCACTCGGTCAACCTGGCTGCCTCACCGGGCCTCGAGCTTGACCTGCGCGGACAACGCTCGGAAGAAGCCCTGGCCCTGCTGGAGGATTACCTCGACCGCGCTTTCATGGCTGGTATGCCTTTTGTGCGCATCATCCACGGCAAGGGTACCGGTAAACTGCGCAGCGAAGTGCGTCGCACCCTGCAGGGTCACCCCCAGATCGCCTCGTTTGACGAAGGCCAGGAGAAGGAAGGCGGCTCCGGTGTGACCGTGGTCAAGATGTTGGAATGAGATTGCTATAGATTTTCGACATAATTTCAGCATACCTTGAATCTATACAATATCTAGTCAGCCTTTTTAGGAGTCAATACATATCATGGATATATTTTTCTCAAATTATGGTGAAATTATGCTCAGGATCGCCATCGCTTCCCTGCTGGGAGGGTTGATAGGACTCGAGAGAGATATGCACGGTCGCGCGGCAGGATTGCGCACCCATTTGCTGGTCAGCATGGGAGCCGCGGTATTCACCATCCTGTCCGAGATCATTTCCCGGAATGCCAACACCACCGGTGTCCAGGCAGACCCGGGTCGCATCGCAGCCCAGGTCGTGGCTGGCATCGGTTTCCTGGGCGCAGGTGTGATCA
>JBDRQK010000173.1:0-5936 GCA_043826315.1 Chloroflexota bacterium | reverse complement strand
GATCAGGGGATCGTAAAACGACCAATACCTACAGCACATTGTCCATTATTTCCATGCGATTCAACAATATAGATATAATTTCCTGAGCTAAAGTCCCTGTCAGTAGTCCATGACGTAGATTCTATATGATGAATAGCTGGGCCATTCATATAAACATCACCAAAATAGGCGTTGTAATCACCTCCTGGATATGCACTCCAGCGAAGGGTTACTTTGCCATTTTGTACCACAGGTGTGTAAACTTTCAAATCATATTTACATTCATTCATGGTACCCAGATCAATAGTCTTACCGGCAGTTACCTGAACCTCTTTACCAACTGAACCTGGAAGAGAAAGGTTCATTTGTTCACGAACGGTTGAGATCACCTGGTACTTGCCAGGTTCGACCCCGCTTATCGTGAATTTACCCTGCGAATCTGTAAAAATAGAATACTCTTGATCTTTACAGTAACCAATCCAATTCGAACACAGCATGATGTTCACCCCCTCATAAGGCTCATTGCCCCATATGACCACTCCAGTGACCGTTCCCGTGGTGGCGGTGGGTTTGGCGGTAGCCCTGGGTGTCGGTATGGCTGTCCTGGTGGGTGTAAGCGTGGGGAGGGCTGTTTCGGTCGGACTGGGCAGGGCTGTTTCGGTCACAGTTACGGTCGGGGAGGCTGTTGGCGGTGCTGTCATAGCCTGAAACTTCGGCCAGGAACTGACCACCAGGATGACCAGCAGGAGTGGTATCCCGATCCACAGGTACTCGCGCCGAAACCAGCTAGGTTTAAATGCCGGGACAGGGGTCGAGGGTTGTTCTTTGACTGTAGGCGGGACAGATACAGGCTGAACAATGGCGCCTGTTTCCAGGGGTGTTACGATGGCCTTGACCCTTTCCACCAGGATCCTGATCTGGGCCTTGGTAGGCGGGTTCATGGCTTCCAGCCAGTGGGTGCGCGCCAGGTAGTACTGCTTGCCGGGTTCCGGCTCGGTAGCATCGATCATAAAGGGAATGATGGTCAGCTTGTGATTGGCAGCCAATATGATCTCTCGTCCCACATCCTCAGAAGCGTTTGAGCTGGATGAGAAGATCAGCACCATGACCTTGCTTCGAGAAATGGCCGTGGTGATGGCGGTCGGCCAATCATCGCCTGCGGCAATATCACGCGGGGCGATCCAGCAGCGCAGACCGGCGGCCTCCAGGTTGGCGCAGATGCCGTCGGCGATCAGTTTGTCTTTGCTGGAGTGGGAGATGAAGATATCATGTGTCATTGGATTGTCCTGTCAGGTGAAATGAGTCATCAAGGAATTGTAAAGTGTCCGATGCCGCGATGACAACGCCCATCGTAAGCAGCTTCGCTAACGAAATAAATATAATTTCCAGGTGCCAAGGCATAATCTGAAGTGCCTGAAGTGGTTTGAATACGGTCCATAGAATACTTGCTCCAATAAATATCACGAATACTCCAATCGTAGAATTCGGCTGCCGGGATGGCATTCCAATGCAGGCTGACCCTGCCATTTTGTACCGAAATGGTTACATTCATATCATACTTGCACAGAAAAAAGTTATCCAAAACGATCGTCTCCCCTGCGGATACCATGATCTCGCCTGTTTCTTCACCTGGAATGGAAATATTAAGTTGTCCGGGAACCCTGGGGATGACCGTATAATTGCCGGGTTCGATCCCACTGATCGTGTAAGCCCCCTGAGCATCGCTGGATAGACCAGTGTCTGATAACCTGTAAATATCCCCTTTGCAGGAACCGATCCATTCCGAGCAGACCCAGATATCCACACCTTCATAGGGCTGATCGCCCCACATGACATGCCCGGTGACCGTCCCGGTGGTGGGTGTGGCAGATGGCAGGAGGGTTTCGGTAGCTGTGGCAGTGGGTGAGCTCGTTACTGTCGAGCTGGGCTGTGGGGTCTCCGTCGCCGCCAGGGTTGGCGTGGCTGATGGACTGTAAAACACACCCTGGATCTTCGGCCAAAAGAGTACAACCAGCAGGAACAATATAAGCAATCCAATTACCCACAGGTACCAGGGATTGGATCGCTTATTCAGCACCGGGAGGGGCTTCACTGAAGGTGGCATGCCAATGGGTTCGGATCGAACGATCCCTTCCGGGACGACGACCGACACCACCGATCTGACCGTTTCCACCAAGGTCTGGATCTGTTCACGGGTGGGCGGGTTCATGGCTTCCAGCCAGTGGGTTTGCGCCAAGTAATATTTTTTCCCCGCTTCCGGCTCGATATTTTCGATCTTGAAGGGAATGATGACCAGGTTGTTACTGGCAGCCAGGACGATCTCACGACCCACATCCGAGGAAGCATTTGAATTGGCAGAGAATACCAATACCATGACCCGGCTTTTGGAGATGGCGTTGGTGATGGCTTTCGGCCACTCCTCGCCGGCAGCAATGTCACGCGGGGCGATCCAGCAGCGCAGACCGGCAGCCTCCAGGTTGGCGCAGATGCCATCGGCGATCAGCTTGTCTTTGCTTGAGTGGGAGATGAAGATGTCATGTGGCATTGGATTTTTCCTCAACTTCAATATTCAATGGGATCTAAGGAGAATTGTCCCGGGCGCAACGAAACCCAATTTGGGAAACGTAATGTACTCCGCTTAATGGAACGTCATCAAAACGATTGGCATTGCGGAGGGAATTCTTATCATAATCCCAAGCCCCACCGCGCAAGACATGGTATTCTCCTCTGGGAGACCGTAACCTGTAAGCACTAACCGAGATTGGACCTGGTGGGTTATTTTCGAATGAACGGCTGTAATAAGTCTCGTCATACCAATCATTCACAACCTCCCAAACATTCCCAGCCATGTCATAGATCCCGTAGCCATTCGGTTTAAAACTGCCTACAACTGTAGTCGTTCCGTTACAGGAGTCGAACTGGGCGCCATTTTTCGCTCCAGGAGAACATATCGGTTCGTCATCACCCCAGGGATATTCCCTGCCTTCCAATCCTCCACGGGCAGCTTTCTCCCATTCAGCTTCACTTGGCAAGCGTGCTCCTGCCCAGGCACAATAACTTTGAGCAATAAACGAATTCATCAATGAAGCAGGATGATCTTCATACCCTGAAATAATGGATAATCTCAAATTATCCAAGGTGATCCTATCAATCCATTGTTTTCCACACATCGTGCAACTAAAACGAAATAATTTCTCTCCGTTTAGATGAACTGTATCACCAGAGACTTCTATTTTGTCAAAATTTAGATTTATAAAGGAGATCAGCATCCTATTGGTCACTTCGGTCTGATCGATCCAGAAGGCATCCAGGGAAACCGTATGCACCGGTTGCTCATCGGAATCGCCAGTCTCGCTGCCCATGCTGAATTCACCTGCCGGCACAAAGGACATGACCATCCCATCCGCTGAGCGAGTCCAGGTTGAACCAACCACAGGTGCAGCTGTAGGTGTGTTGGTAGGTTGAAGTGTAACTGTGGAACTGGGCTGGATGGTAATGGTTGTTGTCTGGGTTGGGATTGCAGTTGGTCTGGCCAGCATTCCCTGGACCTTTGGCCATAAGCCTATTACAAGTAAGATCAATGCCAGGACACCTGCCAACCACACCCATCTCCACCTTGATGAGGGTCTTATCGCGGTAAGGGTGGGTTGTTGGATGGACTCCGCGGTTGGATGAGGCACGGCAGGCATGGGTCGAACCACCTCATCGGCTTCTTGAACCTGGAGCACAGAGGAAACTATCTGCACTAGTGCCTGGATATGTTCGCGGGTGGGTGGGTTCATGGCTTCCAGCCAATGGGTGCGCGCCAGGTAATACTGCTTGCCAGGCTCCGGTTCGCTATCATCGATCTTGAAAGGGATGATGATGAGTTTTTGTTTGGCAGCCAGAATGATCTCACGACCGACATCATCGGAAGTATTGGAATTTTCCGAGAAAACCAGCACCATGACCCGGCTCTTGGTTATGGCGGTTGTAATGGCTGTAGGCCAGTCTTCACCTGGAACGATGTCACGTGGAGCGATCCAGCAGCGCAGACTGGCAGCCTCAAGGTTGGCGCAGATGCCGTCTGCAATGGGTTTGTCTTTGCTTGAGTAGGAGATGAAGACATCATGTGTCATTGAAATCTCCTTATGTTTTCAGGCAGGTTTGCGATCCAGGATGTGCTCGATGATGGCATCAGCAGCCTGCTGGTAGGGGCAGAAGAAGTGGATGTTGGGTTTGCTGGAGAGGTCGAGCATCTCAGCCAACCCGCTGTTATGCAGACGCACCCAGACGGTCACAGCCGGGTTGAGCTTCAGAACCTTATAGGTCGCTTCCAGGTTGAGGGCATCCACACCGGCGGTCAGGATGATCAGACCCGCATTACGAATGCCGGTGCTTTCGAGCACACCAAGATCAGCCATGTCACCCTGGATATGAATGACGTAATCGTCCTTGAAACCAAGCTCGGCCAGCAAGCCGGGACGCGGATCGAGCAGCACGATGGAGCGCTGCGGGTTCTCCTTGATCAAACGCCGCACCAACTGGCGACCCATCTCACCCACACCGCACAAGACAATATGATCCTGATAACTTTTAATGACCATGAGATCCCATTCCCTTCGATTGACTCGTCTTTGCATATATATGGAAAACACCCTTAATACCCCTTCCCCCAGGATCATTACAGCCGCGACCGGCATGATGAATGCCAGCAGAACTGGGAGCAGCCTGCCGCCTGTGTCCACCCCCTCCAGGCGAGCCATGTAGAACGCATCCAGGAAGAGCTGCGGCCAGCCAGCAGCGGGTTTGGCGCCGAAGAGCTTCAAGATCAGTGCGCCCAGGATCAGCAGCAGGGCAAACAAAGCCCGATTGATCCAGACCGATGACAGGATGATGAGGGAGTCACGCCAAAATCTCTTAAGCATGGGTCTCATCCTCGAGTCTTTATGACCGCATAGCCGCCGCGCGCCAGCATCTTGGGGATGCCGCGCACCATATCCCGATCTTTTTCCTTCTCCTCTTCCGGCAGATCTGTCCAGGGAACCAGGCACTGGTTCAGCTTCTTGTCCCTGTCCGTGACAGGACCAAATTTCCAGCCATCCTGCAGTTTGACCTGCATCCAGCGTTCATGTTCCTTCTCAGCCAGGAATTCAAGCGCCTCACCGGGGAAGTTAAAGGGAGGTTCGTTACTGCGGGCCGGGATCATGACGTATCCAGCGCTGGCCAGCTTGACAGGAATGTCACGCACATTCTCGCGATTCTGCTCTTTGAAATTTTCAGAAAGTTCCCCATAAGGCACGGTGGTTGCATAGGTGCTTTCCCCGCGGCTTTTGAGACCCTCGCGGTAGATCTCATGAGCTGCCTCGGAAAGATCTTCAAGGATCTTTCCGCTCAACTCGAGCTGCTGAACCAATACCAGGAAATCCTGACCGTCCACGTGCAGGTCCAGCTGGGCTTCGGACGGCAGGCTGGAACGCTCGAAGGAGCGTTTGCCAGCCAACTGGCTCATGGCGATGATCGATTCGATCGAACGGACGCCGTGCCGGTATTGGCGGGTCTTCATCAGGGCGCGCAGGACACCCGAATCGATCTTGAATTTATCCTTCTCGAACAGGTCCGGCACACTGCGAATAAGGATCGAGCGCAACAGGATGGCACGGCGGATTATAAAATACGGATCCTGGACAGAAGAATTATCTGTGCTGGGGACAGGGTTGGGACCGAGAATATTGACATAACCCTTCAGGCGGCTGACGAAATCCGGTCCCTTGACCGCCCGGAAGTTTTCGGGAGACAAGTCTCCGCCAAAGCCCGCCATGCTGATGGAGGTGCCCCCGGCAAAGACAAAGATGCAGCGACCGATGGGGTGAGCGATCTGACCCTCCTGGAAACGTCCATCCTGCATGGGTGCCAGGAAATAGCGCAACCAACCCAGCGGGTTTCCATTGAAGGTGGTATCGAACTCATCCCAGAAG
>JBDRQK010000172.1:0-10297 GCA_043826315.1 Chloroflexota bacterium | reverse complement strand
GGTGAAATGAGCATTCATGGTGCAGGGTATGCCAACATACAATACAACGATGTTTGCAACAGCATTACCATCGCTGGAGAGCAGGTTTATGAGCCGTTGATCCATGAGTGGTACCACAACCTGGACTGGGCGCTTCTTCATATTAACCAGGTGCCGGATGTCTTTGAGGGCACCGGACCGGATTGGGCTACCTGGCAGCATGCCTCCTGGCCAGCCTGCGGAACAATATCTGATCCGACGACCTGGTTCCCCTCGATCGATTTTTGCGAATGGGATCCGGATTGGATCGATTGCAACAACCTGGCATCTGCGGGAAAATGTATTCACGCCGGGGAATTGGATGGACAAATGTCCTGGTATGAGCATGTGATCCGTGCCCATTACCCGCGGTCCATTCTTTTCATCGGGAATTACTGCCGTGACGGTATTCAGGATGTCAGTGAGACAGGCGTGGATTCGGGCTGGCCCTGCCCGTAACATTTGTTTCGGAAAGCAGCCGAGGTCGCCAAAAAAAGATGGGTGGATACCGATCTGGTTTTTTTCGGAATAGAAAAAATGATAACATTCCCTGGATAACCAGGCGCGGTAATGGCTTATGGAAGGTTTCGATTAGTGCGATATTATTCATCCAAACACCGATCAAGCACTCATCAAGCCAGCCTGATCGTAAATAATCCAATGGACAAAAACAAACCTTTGTGTTTTAGTAATCCCTTTTTCTGAAAGATCAGACAGCAGGTATACCTGCCCACCCAACAGATATAAGAATTATCTTAGAATATTGACAATGTTTGCTAAAAGTATTGGTAAAAAAACAGAATTATGGCATAATATGGGTGCCCGTCGTTTGGATGCCCCCCTCATCCAGGCGGCGGGCATTTTGTTTTGGATGATTTGACTTGTTATAACAACTATTATTGTTGCCTTCAAATGTAGTAAAATAATGCAAACGGATCTGCAACACATTCTTGAGGGCTTCCGTTTTAAAACAGAGTGATCACGGTTGTAAGTTCAGTCAGGTTTTTTTGAGAGGAGAAGTGACATGCCAGATAAAGGAAGTAAGGACAAAGGTAAAAAGGAAAAAAAGAAAAAACCCTTGCATGATGCCAAGGAAAAAAGGAAGTTGAAGAAGGAAAAGAAGAACTCGACAATTTAAAATACCCTGCATGCAGGATCCATAAAACTCAAATAAAATGAGAGAGACCACCAGCGCCTGGTGGTCTCTCTTTGCATTGGATTAGGAGGATCAGAATTGGCGGGTTATTTTCCCCGCAGATTTAAAGGCTGATGTGCCAAAAGCCCGATGAACGAATTATGGTGCAAGGGTGGCGTGTCATTCCTATCGCTTCATCTTAAGAATGGAAATTGACAAGATGGCAAAGGTTGTATTGGGATGAGAAGTATAATAGATGGCAAATATGAGTACTTCTTCTTTCTATCGCAAAATTTCCGGTTACGTGCTTGCTGTAACTTTAGTGGCTGCCACGACGATAATTCTATACTTCCTGCGGGACACTTTAGATAAGGCACTGGTGGCGTTGTTGTATATGCTCTCAGTTGGTCTTATCACCAATTTATGGGGTCTGGGACCGGGAATCATATCTGCTTTGAGTTCTTTCCTATCCTTAAATTATTTTTTTATAGTACCTTTCTACACATTTACAGTCCATCAACCGATTGATCTGGTAATACTGATGGTTTTTTTAATCGTTTCCATGGTGATCAGCCAATTGGTTGGAAGCGCCCGGTTGGGAATGGCAAAAGCCAAAGCTCGTGAATGGGATGCAACCCAACTCTACGAGTTAAGCACTATTCTGGTTGGACTTCACAACGAGCAAATGATATGTCAGGTATTGGCCGATCATATTCAGACCACATTCCAGGGAGAATGCATCGAATTGGAGATTGGGATCACGCAACCCCTAACTCTCATTCTTCCAGCCAATTCATCAACCCCGGATCGACTTCCGGAATTAAGGCTACCGATCCAGGCTGCTCACGGAACATTGGGTGAAATAAGATTATGGAGGCTCACTCCAGTCATTTCGTCCATCGAGAAACGATTGCTGCAAACCTTTGCCAGCCAGGGAGCCCTGGTTCTGGAACGTGAGCGCCTGGCTCAAATAGAATCGCGCACCAGAATCCTTGAAGAAAGCGACAAGTTGAAGACAGCCATCCTGTCGTCCGTTTCTCATGAACTGCGCACACCATTGGCAACCATCAAGGCCTCCATTTCCAGCCTGCGCAGCAACGAGGTCAATTGGGATTCAAATGCCCGCACGGAATTGATCGCCCTTATAGAAGATGAATCCGACCATTTGGAGTTGGTTGTTGGAAACTTGCTGGACATGTCGCGCCTGGAAGCTGGGGCTTTGCACCCGAGACGAGATTGGAACATCCTTTCAGAAATTGTAGGGGAAGTGCTTGTGAGGATGCGCAGGCAGACAAGTGACCATAAAATTGAAACTGACATTCCCGATGACCTGCCATTGGTCCCGGTGGATTATGTGCAAATGATTCAGGTTTTTACAAATTTATTGAGCAACAGCATCAAATATTCTCCACCCAATTCGGTGATCCGCATCAAAGCCATCGAGCAGGATGACATGACATTGCAGGTGCGGATCAGCAACCAGGGACCGCACGTCCCCAAAGAAGACCTGGAACGTATTTTCGACAAGTTCTATCGCATCACTGCTGCTGACCGGGTGACGGGAACCGGACTGGGACTATCCATTTGCAAGGGTATCATTGAGGCACATGATGGGAAGATCTGGGCAGAAAACCAACCCGGAAATTTTGTCTTCAATTTTACCCTGCCCTTTTACCTGGACGGCTCACCGCCGCCACAGTTTCCAATTGAAATGGACCAGGTATGAACACGTCCCCCCATATTCTGGTGATCGACGATGAGCCACAAATTTTGCGTGCCCTGCGTACGATCCTGACCGAAAAAGAGTTCAAGGTTACCACCGCCAGTCGTGGAGAAGAGGGTTTGACATTGGCTGCTACCAGTTTGCCAGATTTGATCATCCTCGACCTGGGTTTACCCGATATGGATGGAGTTGAAGTTTGCGTCCGGCTGCGAGAGTGGACAGAATGTCCGATCATCGTGCTCTCCGTGCGGGATAGCGAGCGTGATAAGGTGGCTGCCCTCGACAAAGGTGCAGATGACTACCTTACCAAGCCATTCGGGATCGAAGAACTGCTGGCTCGTGTGCGGGTGGCTTTACGTCACTCAGCACGAAAGAATGGCAGCCCGGTCAACATGGTGATCACTGGAGCCCTGCAGATCGACCTGTCCTGGCATTCCGTTACGCTCGCAGGCGAAGAGGTCAAATTGAGTGCCCACGAGTACAATTTACTGGCCTACCTGGTTTCCAATCGCGGCCGTGTGCTAACCCACAGGAGTATCCTGACCCATGTCTGGGGTCCTGAAGATGCTGACCACACTGAATACCTGCGGGTTTACATGCGTCAGTTACGCAAGAAACTGGAAGAAGACCCTGATCACCCGCATTATCTCCTGACAGAGCCAGGGGTTGGTTACCGCTTCATTGAGGACGAATAGACCCACCAACGCCAATTAAATCTAGCGGTAATCTCTCAAGAACAACCAAACCTGCTTCATCAAATCCTATATTATTATTCACTCCCGAAACATGTAAAAGCATTCCGTATCATCTCAAGAAAGAGATGAAAGTAGAGGTGTATTTGACTTTCTCCGACAATCAAATACACCCCAGACCTCATGATCTTAAAAAGATTATGAGGTATTTCCAAATTCCTGGAACCGGTCATTGTTATAAGGATTTCGCTTAACAAGGATTTCGGGGTGAATCGCAGAGAAATTTTTATTTATTTTTAATGGGATTGGTATTTTTTTTTGTCTCCATTTAACTTTCGTTGATTACGATTGTAAGACGGAGAGAATACCATGAACAAATCAACTTTTCCCACGCTTACTAATCCATTAACTCAAATATCTAACGAAACATACGCGGTACCTTCTTCAGTGAAGCGCGTAATTGTTTTGATCCCGGATTCATATTTCGACTCGGGCGTACTGGCTGAACGCATCTGGAAGTTGTCTCTTCCAAATTATTCACGAATATTGCTCCTTGGATTGTGTTCGGACCCAACCACGCATTTAATGCTCAGAAGACAGTTGGCATTGGTGGCTTCATCTATACGGAATAAAGACCTGCCTGTGGATATCGCATTGGAAACCGGGAAACACTGGAGCAAAAATGTGGAGCAAATTTGGAAATCAGGCGATTCAGTAGTTGGGCTGACACGAAAGAGTGGAGGATGGTACCGACGGGAGATGAATGAACTTTTTCGATCAACCCTCCAGATACCAATTCAGGAGATCTCAGACATCCAGGTGGATTTATTCGAGAATAGATCAATCCTTTCGGAGGCTATGTTATGGCTGGGAGCTATCGGAATTATGGCTTTTTTCTTTTGGATGCAGGTAACAATTGACCACCTTCCTGCAAATTGGGGGCAATCTGTTTTGCTATATCTATCCGTTTTATTTGAAATCGCAATCCTTTGGGCATGGAATTTGATGCTCGAGTAATCACCTTATAAACACCGTTTTTTGATCCAAGAAGGCAAACATGTCAAGTGAGAATAATTTAAATCACCTGTCAGACTACCTGACAGAGGAATATGGTCGCCAAGAAAGCCTGTTCTCCTACCAGTCTGATCCAACTCAGCGCAATCTTGAAGTTCAAGGGAAACAATTGGCTGAAGCATTGCTTGAAAATAGGTCCCAGATTCACTTCAATATACCTGATCGTGTAGTTTGCTTGCTGGAAAATGTGGCTGAGCCAGTCCTGGTGACGATACCGCGCCACCAGTGTAACTACAAAGTTGGCAATATTATCAACCGCCTGAGAAAAAAACCGCTATATAAGCAACTGCGGCATGTCTTGACTGGCCTGGAACAATCTCCTGACAGGTCTATTTCCGTTGCAGCTGGTTTGCTCCGGTATGCCACCGTTATGGACATGGTTAATAACAAGCTCCCATCCGGAAATGAAGTCCAAGATCTAACCGCAGGAGGAGGTGAAGTTATCCAATCCATCCCTGGAAATGATCGATCTGAGATTTCATCAATGTCAACTGCCTCCAGTGCTGGATTTGTAAAAAATGGTGAGCTTGAAAACAAACAGGAAGCCCGGTTGGTTGGCTTTACCCCTTATGCACAGATGTTTTATATGCCTGAGTGGGTTGCTTTTGGCGAAAAGGGTGAATTGCTGGCGATTTCACTTGAAGAAGCAATTGCCATAAACCTCTCAATGCAAAGTTTCATGGAGGTCTTGTTCAAGGCGGTCGCACTTGCACATTACATTTCCGCTGACCCGGAATATACAAAAAAAAGATACGGAATGCTCAGGCAACTGGTAAACCAGGGGCGCGCACTGGCTGCCTACCAGACCAAAGAAATTATCGTGCACATCAAAGAACGAGCTGAAGCGGGAAATTTGAACCGAGGGTTACGTCTGAGCATGCCTTATTTTGATGATCAGGATCTCAAGATTTGCCACAGCAATTTCGATGTTATTCCAGCCGGGCGGATCATGTTCACCAATGCCTTTGTTTTACGGGCAGTGTACCAGGAAAAGGTAAAAGTCAGCCAGGACACCCGTTTCAACCTGTCAACTCGTGATCATTATTTGGGTTTACTCAATCTGCTGGAAACAGCATTTGGTAGTGAAAAATAATCAGGTAATCCATGTTATTCTCCATCGGTCTTTTAATCGTTGTTGCTTTTTTGGCATATAAATCATCCCCGCGCGAAAAAAAAGAAAACGCGCATGTGCATGGTGCTGGTCAGATCGGTCTGCTGGCTGCCCTGGCACTCTTTGGTGTGGATTATTTCACCTCATATTTTTACGCCACAGGAGAGATGATGCACGCCCTGCACCCCTATGATCTGCAAAAATGGGGGTATATAGCAGCAGCGATAATCAGTATTTTTAATATTGTTTTTGGCGGTCTGTATATGTATTCTCTTGGGATCTTCAACGAGGGTGGTGGTTCGTATACCGCTTCGATGCGCTATCTCACTCCGGGACTGAGCCTGGTTGTGGCAGTTGTTCTGATCCAGGACTACATTTTCACCATAGTTGTATCCTCCTTATCAGGAGGAGATCAATTGCTCTCGGTGTTAGGAAAGTATGGTACCAATTGGATATGGCATTTTCTGCTCGGCGGCATCCTGGCTGGAATCACCTGGTACCTTACAATTCGCGGCCGGGGAGAATCAGCCAGGATCGTGTTTACCCTTCTGGGTGTCTTTGTTATGATGAGTCTGATCATGGTCGGTGGTTTGATCTATGCCAATCTGAAGGGTGTGGCTGCGATGCAAGTACAGGAAACTGTCCAGCAAGTTTCGATGGGTAAAGCGCTGCTTCATCTTCTGACCGCTTCGATGAAAGGTCTGGTGGCGTTAACTGGTTTGGAAGCCATGTCCAATGGCATTCAATTTGTCATCAATGAAGATGCCGGTATCGTTGCGTGGGGCAAGAAACATCTACCCAGGCTCAAAGCCTTATGGGTGTTTTACAGCGGGAAAGCCGGCATCGGTCGTATTGTGCAAACATCCTTCCTGTTTTACGGGGGGATAACCACTTTTGTGCTCTCGTTTTTTGCCATCCGTTTCAATGTCTATGATGGCACACTGGGGCGCACGCTGGTGGGTAACCTGGCTTTCATTGGTTTTACCCAGCTCCCCGGAGGAGAGATCTTGTTCTATGCCTACCAGATCCTGGCAGTGGCTCTTCTGGCAGCCGCCTCAATGACCGCCTTCCAGGACCTGCAGGCTACGGAATGGCGGGATGTGGCCATCGGAGAGATGCCGGAATTTCTTGTTTACAGAAACCCACAGGGCACTTTTACCCGCTCTGTTACTGCCGGGTTCATCATTACCATCGTCATTCAATTCCTGGTCAAGGGTAATACAAGCGCAGCCGTCCCTTTTTATGGAGTTGGTGTGTTCATGCCTATCGCGGTCATGGGTTTGGCCATTCGCAAACATATTCTTGCCACTTCAAAGGGTTCCATGCGCAGATGGGGCAGCCTGGGAGCTGGATTTGCAGCCATCCTTTCCGGGATCGTTTTCATTGGTCAGATTGTTGGAAAATGGTCCGAAGGCGGCTGGGTGGTGCTGGTCACATTCAGCCTGCTCATACTTCTGGCGAACGGCATACTCATTTCGCCGAGTGGGTTTCGTGATCCCTCACAGATCCATCGTATTGTCCGTGAAAAAGCCCGTGTGACCGGTTCGATGGCATCCATCGTGGAATGGCAGTCTCTAAAAATGCAGGAATATCGATATACCTTGCTGATGGGTATCGCTCACTTCTTCGAAATCTTTGGTATCCATCGCCGGGAAAGTTATATAATACCGGCTGTTGCCGGGAATTATGACCATGCCTTGCATTCGGATCATCCCGACGCCCCCTCCCTGTTGATTCAGTATCTGGATCGGGTGGAGCCGAGACTAGGCGGTAAGCCTAATGAGACCATACCATGTGAGGAACCTTCCTGAATCGGTACGAATGGAGGATGCCTTCAGGTAGCAGGTAAACCTCCATCCCAAAACCCAAAAGAGACCACCAGGTAATGGCGGTCTCTTCTTGATTGGGTTGGGAGTGATATATTCCTGGTTATTTGTCTTGTAGATGGAAGGGATTATTTGATGACGCTTCACCTGGCAGGCGCATCATGGTGGCTTGCATGAGTGCCACAGGCGTCTCGATGCCTGCGCTATATGCCAGCACTTCCCCGCTGCAGACCATGAGTGTGCGCCCAGATCTGACCACGCGTCCGCTGGCAAGGAACTTCTCACCACGAGCCGGGGACATGAAGTTGACCTTGAACTCCACACTGAGCACCCGGCTGCCGGCAGGCATCAGGCTGAAGGCAGCAAAACCGCAGGCTGAATCGACCAGGGTGGAGAGGATGCCGGCGTGAATATAGCCATTCTGCTGGGTCAGGCTGGTCTGGTAGTCCAGCTCGATGTGCACCAGGCCGGGGGCTACACCCACCAGCCGGGCGTTGATCATCTGAATGATCTGCTGGGATGCAAATTCCCGGTGGACTCGCTCCGGTGCGAGAGGATCGGGGTACTCACAGGTAGATGTTTCGGATTCAGGTAAGTTCATTGGTGTTTAGGGGTAAGGTTTTGATGAAATCAACTGCTGGATTCCCTGCATTGGGAAACCTGTACTAAAAAAACATTTTTGTCGGATGGCTGCATTAACAGCCTGCCTGAGCAATTTGGGCTGGTCCGTGCCGACATTGATGATCTGACCATTCTTGAGTACGATCTCGAGAGCATCTCCCGGGGCAATGGCATACAACCATCCACCGGGAATGGATTTGACACCCCACATATAATACCAGGGGTTCTTCACCTGGCGGATGGATTTGATATCGTTGAGTGAATAGGTCTTTCTGAAAAGCCCGATGCCAAACCAGAATTTGATCTTTCCAGCAGCGACCTGGACAGTGAAAGAATAGAAAAGGGAGACTCCAAAAATGTAGATGCAGATCATGGCGATGGCTGCTGCCATGCGGCCTTCAGCGATGATGGCAACGGCGACCATGCCAATGAGAATGCCGGAAATGATGAAGACCACAAACATCCAGACCCCGTATTGAGTGTGTTTATAATCTGTGTCCATTTGTTTCCTTTTTGATCATCGTCTTTTGGATAGCAGTGTAATTAATTGTAAGTTGAGGAAATCAACCGCTGGATTCCCTGCATTGGGAAAGCTGCACCCGGTTGCCAGCCGTTTCTTGAATGGTTGCCAGTAGTGATGAACCAGCCTCGGGTAGGGGGAATGGATATGGACCGGGTCAATACCTTCGATCATTGGACGCTCTCCCTATTTTTTTCATCAAGCAGCTTTGTCAGCAGGCGGATCTGTTCCTGCTGCATCTCCACAAGTTCAGACCATTGCTTTTCGCGCAACTCATCCAGTTTCTCATGCAAGGCCGCAATCTCAATTTCGGCCTTGAGGTTCACTTCATAATCATGAGCGGCATCCAGCCTGTCTTTTACCGAAAGGCGGTTCTGCGACATCATGATGACAGGTGCCTGGAGAGCTGCCAGCATGGATAGCACCAAATTTAACAGGATAAATGGATAGGGGTCAAAGGATTGCTTGCTAGCAGCCAGGATGATGGAGTTTAATAGTATCCAGCCGATGATGATGGATCCGAACAGGATGATGAAGGTCCATGACCCGCCGAATGCCGCCACCTTGTCTGCTACCCGCTGACCAAAAGTGAGCTGATCGTCAAATTCCTGGTTGGTGTTACGTACCGTGGGCTTGCGTTCCATGAGGCGTCTTATGATATTGCGCTCATGTTTTGTGAAAGTATCCATCTTCTCCAGCAGGAGTTTCTTGAATTGTTCCTGGGGATTGTTGTTCATAGCTCCACCTCATTAAATTTTTTGGGTTAATATTTGGGCAAGTGCCCCGTGATTTTATCGAATATTTCCCCAGAGGGATATCCTGGAGAGCCTGGGGTGTGAAAGCTACCTTATTTTATCGCATTCCCAAAAGTGAGTTCTCATCACCATGGCAACTTGTCGGGTTTTTTTATGGGTGGTGCGTCCTGCCAGGTTTGTGAGCGGATCTGAATTCCGGTTGACAGGTTATTTTTTAGTTTTCTTCTTTTTGGGTTTGGGCTCGGGCAGTTCTTGCGTTGTAATTCGAATCAGGTTGCTGATCCACTCTTTATCTTCAAACTTATCTTCGATAAGAAAATACATTTTTGCGCCCGGGTAGGGTGGCGCTTCGGTGACTTCTCCAATATAAGATCTGCCACCATCCGTTGGTTTTACAAAGAGCTGGTTGTCACATACCAGGGCGACAATCTTGCCATCACAATAAACACCATAATCGCCAAACATCATTCGATAAGTAATCATGCCTGCGTCTTCGATCTGATCCGCAATGAATTTTACAAAATCCCTGTCAGATGCCATTGGTTCGCCTCATTTCAACTTTCCGACTCGATCCAGAGCCTGCAGAATTCTTGGGTCAGACCTGGGATCAACCGCATCAAAAAAATCTGATCCTGGATAACCCAATTGTATGTGGATAAAAGGATGCTCCATTGAAGCCAGGATAGGGTCGATGACAATGCCATCGAAACTCAAGGAGGAGTAACCGGGCCAAAAAGCGCCGGTATAGATCGGGAGACCGTTAACACAAGCCGCAAAAGAAATCCCGGTCACCGGGAGCGACAGGGCGGCGATGGTCAGATA
>JBDRQK010000171.1:0-2590 GCA_043826315.1 Chloroflexota bacterium | reverse complement strand
GGAGTGATTAAGATTTGGGAATTTCTCATGGAATTCCCAAATTATACAAGACTTGAAAAATTTCCGTGTTATTTCACCAACCACAACTTGGGCAAGTGTTGATCCCCGCTGATTTTCCAACATATTTAAACATGGTCACATTTGTAAATGGTTCCCCCAGTATTCCATCATGGATCGCCCAGGAACGCAAACGAACGCTATTTTCGGCTGATCGGTTTCTGAAGGGTGTGGAATTGTCTAATAATTGTTTCAGGTCTCCTTCTTCAGAAAATCCGGTTTCAATTCTTTCCATTAGCTTTCTTCCAACTTGATAAGAAAATCCATACCTTTCGAAGAGAACCGCATTATGATAATAAAGCGGTTCTGCAAAATATACATCATGTCCTAAGCTGCTCACAAATTCTTCGAATTTCAATATGGCTGCTGGTAATAACCTCAAACCTGTGCGAACTTGACCAGGAGCAAGTCCCTCATTCATGGCTGCTTCCTCTGCGTGGCAGTTCCTTATGAAGGTTCCAAACCGGGTGAATTGTCCATCAGGCATTCGATCCACATCGAATCTTTTGGCGGATGGGTCGTTAAGTATATAAAGGAGGACATGGATTTGCCCGGACATTGTGTCGGTTAAATGACCATACAGAATTGGGTCGGGAAAATCAACCTGGTGAAATAATTTCATCTCAACATCACTATTTCCAGGTGTGAACTTGAAGCTTAGTAAAGGGTTTCCATCTTTGTCTTTGAAGGAAGCCGGGATATTAAAACGTTCAAGCAATTCCAGTGGGATCAATCGGGAATATATCTCAATTTTCTCTGTTTCATCAAGTAAATTTACACCACCAATAGTTGATGCAGCCATCTTACTCCCTTGTCCTTATCTGGCGTTCAATTTCCCGGTCTGTTTCACGCTTGGCAATGGTTGCGCGTTTGTCGTACAATTTCTTTCCGCGGGCAATGGCGATTTCCAACTTGGCACGTCCCCCCTTCAAATAAACACGGGTTGGGATGATCGTGACACCTTTTTGACGAATAGCATCCCAGAGTTTCTTGATCTCTTTCTTGTGCAAGAGAAGTCTTCGGGGTCTTTTGGGATCATGATTGTTGCGATTAGCTTGTTCATACGGGGCAACATGCGCTTCCACCAACCAGGCATTTTTTCCATCCACTTTTATATAAGCTTCAGCCAGGCTAATCTGTCCAGCTCGAATTGATTTTATTTCACTCCCCTGAAGAGATAGTCCTGCTTCGAATTCCTCCAACAGGAAGTATTCAAATTTCGCTTTTCGATTGGTTGCAACAACTTTGATATCCATGTCTTGATTTTAGCACAAGCTGGAAAAGATCAACCCCATTTGAGGATGGCTAATCCAGAAAATAATCGAAAAATTCCAATAATTAATAAGGCAATCCCCAAACCGACATATCCAGCCAGGATAGGTCCAAGAATTGAACCTGCCAGGATGGCAGAATTTAGGATTATGTTATACCAGGCTAGATATGCAGGCCAATTATTGCCTGGAGTTTTTTCCAGCAAGTAATTGACCAGGGCTCCTCCCACAAAAGCCCAGCCAAAACCACCGATCAGGGAAATCCCCAGATATTGAAGATACCCATGCGAAAAGAATAATAGGATGGGATATAGTCCTGTCAGGAAGGCACCCAGGCTTGTCACCTTATGGTGCCCCCATTTATTACTGATGCGTGCCAATTGCATGGACCCGATCAATCCTGTGAAATAAAATGCAGCTGAACCGATCCCTATCTGTTGATCATTTAAATGCATTACATTAACAAAATACAATGGATATAATGGTATCGCTAAAAATTGAGCAATATGAAAAAACAAAAGAACAGATAAGGTCTTCCGGAAAGGTGTTTTCCAGATATTCACCTTACTTAGTTTTAAACGAACTTGATTTAACCAATACCTAATTCCTTTTTTGAGGCTTGTGGGAATCGAATTATTTATTTCGGGTTCTGTTGAGGTATCTTTTGATATTAGCAAAGGATGAACAAAATACAGGTGAAAACTGCTCATGACAGCCCCTAGAAATCCGATCCCAAAAACGATCTGGTATCCAATAGGGAATGGGATGTTAGTAAGGATGGCTCCGCAAAGGATTGATGTGATTACATAAACAATGGATAGGATCACATTCCGAATGCCAGCGACATGCGCCCGCCACGATGCCGGTACAGCTTCTGCGAAGAGTGCATTGAATCCTACAGCCAGAGCGGTTCCAGGAATGCCCATTAGGAGAGCCAAGGCCACAAGAACCCATATTTGTTGCTGGTCAGCAAATAACCATGGAAGAGGGATCAAGAGCAAGTATCCAAACCGGTAATATACTGATGTCCAGAAAACTGCTTTTCCAATAGTCCTTTTTTGCAACCACTGGCCGGCTGGGATGGCAAATAATAAATTGATGAAAGCGGGCATAGCCCCCATCAACCCAACTTGAAACGGATTGGCTCCCAACCGGGCAGCATAGACCGAAAGGAAAGCCAATGAACTCCCGCTCAATATACCGAACCACCCCATGTCCAGGTAAAGATGTTTAAAGTTCTGCCTGAATTCTGAAGGGATTTC
>JBDRQK010000170.1:0-5122 GCA_043826315.1 Chloroflexota bacterium | reverse complement strand
ATCATCTGGCTGAGGGTTGGTTCGTGTCCATGCACAACCACATTTACCATATCGTCTTTAAGGACTCCCAGATTGGCTTGTCCCAAAATCGGAGCAGGTGTTCCAAAGAGAATATCTGATACATCCGTGGCTATAATTGAGCCACCCCAACCATCCGACAAACTCGTGCGGATGGCGTGTTGCAAAATATGTTCATAATTTTGGTCATCGCCGATGTGGGTACGATGCAACGATTCGACAATCTCCCGGTCAACGCCTCTAGGTACAACACCATTTTCTTGCCATAATTTTAATCTTTTCTTTGGTGCTCGTCTTGTCGAAACAACTTCGCCGCGTTGCTGACCAAATTGGGCAATATATAAATCTGCCAGGTCATTGGCTATATCTTCTGGGGATCTATTTTCAACAATAATGTCATAGAGAGCTGCGATATTCCGTAATTTAGCCACATCCCGAATAATATAACCCTCGGCTTCACCATTTGCGACAGCTTTTAATGTGAATGCCATATCGCGCCCATGATCAGAATGGGCTGCAGCGCCTGCAGCGATTGAACGGATTAAATTTCTTGCCTGAATGGTGTCAATTGTGGCACCACAAACCCCTACTTGACCATCCTTCGTTAACCGGCATGGTCCCATTCCACATTGCTTACAACACATACCTGCTCCGCCGATGTTACAGGCTGTCATTGAATCTGCGCGAGAAAATGCGGTCTCAATATTCAGTTCTTCAGCCCGCACAAGCATTTGTTGTGCAGCTGGGTCAACGCTTTGTTCTTGAGGGGTACGTTTGGTTGGCATTTAATCTACCTCTTTATCATTTCGTATAAGACCCATCCCGGGGCAAGGCCACAATGGACGACCTTGTTGCTTGGCAATATTTTGGCCAAATCCCACTACTAATTTTGTTTGTGCATATGCTGCTGTATGTCGTAAATATATCTCTGTATTTTCCCCCGTACTTTCTGCCTTTTCTGATTCAATCCTTGTTAATAAATCCCCCGTATATCCGGCATCGTCCAATATCACTTGTAATTCAAGATCATTAACTTTTGTTTCATCATATTGTATTTCGACTATCCCAAATCCGCTGCTTGCATAAACATCCTTAACTCCCTGAATTTCATTTAGGATACGGCGAACTTCTGTTACGTGATGATCTCCAAACAACGCAGGAAGTTCCATTACCTTCGCCTTCATATACGACACCTCCATTTATTATGCATTACAATATATATAAAATTTTCCTCTTAACTATACAATCTTCTTTCGTTATTCAATAACACCAATCATAATTTTACTTAGAATTACTATTAATATAGCATTGAGTCTACCAACATGGCGGTTTTTATGAGTATTGTCATTCTAAAGAGGGATATATGTCCAACCGACGCTGCCTTCCTTATCAATTTTTATTTCTAAATATTATTTATCTCATATGCCAATGAATCGATTAACTAAAAATGGGTTATTTCTTGCAATAGGTTTCTCAATAATCCTTTTCTCCTCTGTGAACATTCCTGATTTAATTTTGCCATCCCAACAAATGGCAAGAATAAATTCAAGTTCATTGGAATTGATCAATGCTGTAAATTCCTTGCGACTCTCCAATGGATTACCTGTTTATCAGGTAAATCACATACTTATGTACATCGCACAAAACCATTCTGATTATCAGGCTTCAATTGGCGTAGTCACTCATTTTGGAGCAGATGGTTCCCGTCCATTTCAAAGGGCACTTTCAGCAGGATATTTAGTTGCGGGAGATCTCAGTATGGGGGGGCACTTTTCAGAGAACATTATCGCTGGAAATAATCTTTCTGCCGAAGATGCAGTAAATTCGTGGCAAAGTGATTTTCCACATCTAAATACAATGCTTTCTTCAACTCTTCAAGATATCGGTGCAGGAGTAACGGTAGTTGGAGATATGATTTATTATACAATCGATGTTGGTTTATCCACTTCAGGAGGAATGGTGCCAACTCAATTTATAGGGACTATCCCAACCAACTCTCCGGGCTTTGGTAGAAAAATCTTAACTTCGACACCTGGAATTGACGGTTCTATTTATCACATCGTTGAGATTGGAGATACAATTTGGACTATTGCCCAATTTTACAATATTACCCAAGAAGAATTAATCCAATTGAATTCTTTAGAAAACAACTTCATTTATACAGGTGATAAATTACTTATTCGACCGAAATTCACTCTAACACCAACAATTCCAATTTCAACACCGACACAACGGATTTCTCAAACTCCAAGTCACGAACCGACAATTAGTCCCCAAATAACGGACACAGAGATATCACCAATTCTTATCTCTGAGAAAAAATCACTAGATCAAAATGTGGTTGTGTTGATAATAATTATCTCTCTGACCATTCTCTCAGCCGCTTTTTTTACTTTATCCGGAAGAAAGGAAATTAATAAATAACCTTTCAACCCTTGTCCAAATCCCCATCAAACCATAAAATGCTATCATGAGCGAAGATATAACTCCAGTTCGACAACAATATCTTGAGATCAAACGTCAGTATCCTAATGCTATTTTGTTTTTCCGGTTGGGTGATTTCTATGAGACTTTCGATGAAGATGCAGAAATCACATCGAGAGAATTAGATATAGTTTTAACCTCTCGTCCGATCGGAAAAGGATTGCGGGCTCCACTTGCGGGGATTCCCTACCATGCTGTTGATAATTACCTGGCACGCCTTGTTGAAAAAGGTTATCACGTGGCGATTTGCGAGCAAATAGGAAGCCAGCCTTCAAAAGGAATTTTCGCCCGACAAGTAGTTCGAGTTGTAACGCCGGGTACAATTATCGAACCACATTTTCTCAATGAAGGATCGAATAATTATCTCGCCTCTGTTGTAATCGAAAATGAAAAAGCAGGAATTTCTTTTGCAGATATAACAACCGGTGAATTTGCAGTTACAGTTATTGATTATTCAGATAGCACAGCATTATTTTCTGAGTTAAAACGTTTACATCCCGCAGAAATTATCCACCCCGACAACCAGGTACTCGGAAATAACATCTCTGGACATATCACTCCCTGGAGCTCCTGGCATTTTGAAATTGGGAAATGCCGAGAGATATTAATGAGTCAATTTAATACTAATTCTCTGGATGGTTTTGGTTTACAAGGAAAGACAGTTGGCATCAGGGCAGCTGGAGCCTTATTACAATATATAAAGGAAAATTCTGGTACAGCACTACAAATTCTCACCCGACTCCAGACGTACAGTATTGATGAATTCATGGTTTTAGATACGCCAACACAGCGTAATCTTGAGATAACAGAAACGCTAAATGGGGAATTAAAAGGCTCTCTGCTGGGTTTGATTGACAGGACTGTCACACCCATGGGGAAGAGGCTTCTTCGTAAATGGATCAATCAGCCTCTTCTTGATCCAGATCAAATAAATTTACGTTTGGATGGGATAAGTTTATTTCACGATAATGCAATGTTGAGAGCCGAAATTAGATCACTACAAAAAAAATTTATCGATTTGGAGCGCATTGTAAATCGTATCATCACTGGAAGTGTACAACCTCGTGAACTAATTGCTTTAAAAGATGCTTTGGCATATTTACCCGTATTATTAGAATTACTTACAAGAAGTGGTTTGCAAAATCAAACTGCATTGGATCTAGATAAATTTTCTGTTTGTCATGAAGAATATTCACAAATAAATATTTCAATTTCTGATAATCCTCCTGCAACACTCCAGAATTCTGGAATCATTAAAAAAGGATATTCTGAAGAATTGGATGGAATAGCCAATACAACACAGCATGCACGAGATTGGATTAATAATCTTGAAAGTATTGAGCGAGAACGAACTGGCATAAAAACACTCAAAGTAGGGTTTAATAAAATCTTCGGATATTACATTGAAATTACACATTCCAATAGCTCAAATATTCCAACAGAATATATCCGAAAACAAACCCTGGTTAACGCTGAGAGATATATAACACCGGAAATGAAAGAATATGAGATATTGGTATTGAACGCGGAAGAACGCATTCATGAGATAGAGATTCGATTATTCAAAGAGGTTTGCATTCAACTTTCGAAGACTTCTCAAAGAATACTTGATACAGCCAAGGTAATTGCCAAGCTTGATGTCTGCTCCTCATTAGCCGAAACTGCTTCTCTAGGTAATTATTCCAGGCCAATAATCCTTTCTGATAATACATTAGAAATTATTTCAGGAAGGCATCCTGTTGTGGAAAATCTCGAAGGTGAAAGATTTACACCTAACGACATCATCTTCGAAAAAGGCGAAATAATACGCGTGATAACTGGCCCTAATATGTCAGGTAAATCAACTTACCTTCGCCAGGTAGCTCTAATTACTTTACTAGCCCAAATGGGAAGTTTTGTTCCTGCGGATTCCGCAAGAATAGGTGTGGTTGATCGCATTTTTACTCGCATTGGTGCTCAGGATGAAATCCATTCCGGTCAATCTACTTTTATGGTGGAAATGATTGAAACAGCCAATATCTTACACAATGCAACCGGGAAGAGTCTTCTGATTCTTGATGAGCTTGGTCGTGGAACGAGTACTTACGATGGTGTCGCAATCGCCTGGTCGGTAATTGAATTTATTCATAATCACCCTAATTTACGCGCCAAGACATTATTTGCCACCCATTATCATGAGTTGACCAAATTAGCCGATTTGCTTCCAGGAGTTAGGAATTACAACGTCGCAGTTACAGAAAGTGGTGGTGCAGTTCTGTTTCTTCATAAGATCATTAGCGGAGGGGCAGATAAGTCGTACGGTATCCATGTCGCTCAGCTTGCAGGTTTACCCGCGCCAGCAATTCAAAGAGCGCAAGAAATCATGAAAGAACTTGAAAAGTCGTCCGGGCAGGCAATCAACTCAAATCCTCTTGTTGCTCAACAAGTCGCTTTATTTCCAGAAGTTAATCCACTTATCGATGAGATCAAGAATGTTGATGTGAATTCCATTTCTCCAATAGAAGCATTAAATAAGCTTTTCGAGTGGAAGAAAAAATATATTAATTAATAATATTCTTTTATAATGTAGATTCAAGTAACAAGTGCAACTTTGAAGGTTGAAAGAGGTAAGCTGTAGTAG
>JBDRQK010000169.1:0-3322 GCA_043826315.1 Chloroflexota bacterium | reverse complement strand
AGCATATACAGGTTGATGGAAGAATGAATTAAGAAATCACTTGAAAGAAGATCGAAAAAAGAAGTCTTTCAGCCAGCAAATTGGCATGATCTGGTAATAATCACCTCTATTCTTTATTATAACCATTTCATAGCGAAACTCTTTTATCAAAACCGTGTTTTATTAGTTGTATTCGATTGAATACAATTCGCCCTCATTCAACCCAAAGGAGAAATGTTATGAAGCAATATGGAAAGTGGTTTTACCTGCTCGGAATGCTCATTGCGGCTCTGGCTGGCCTTTTCGGTTACCAGGCAGATTGGCTCTACCTTGTCCTGGTTCTGCTTGCCATCCTGGCCGGGATCTTTTACATGGATGCAGACGATCTCGTTAACGCCGGTATCCGCTACCTGGTCTTCCTGGCTGTATTAGGCGCATTTAACAACATTCCCGCAATTGGCTCTTATCTTGGTGGTATGTTCACTGCAATCGCCATGTTCCTGGCGCCGGTGTTCTTGACCGCCCTGATAGTCAGGTTCTTCAAAAAATTCTTCATGAAATAGTATTAATCCTTTTTAACAAGATAGTCACAACTGGAAGCCGTCCACACAGGGCGGCTTCTTTCTTTGATTATTGCGATGCCAAATGATACTGTGCCTCCTGCCATTTTATTATTGCACTCTTAATAAGGTAGAATTTTACCTGGTTGGATCTTAACAACCATTTTTTTATGATCATGATGAACTGTATATAATTTCTGTTTGCCTTTCAATATTAAACCTTAACGAGGACCGATGAACAGCCTCTCAAAAACAAAAGAAAACAAATACTGGCTGTATGCCCTTTGGCTGGCACTATTCACAATCTTCTATAACTTCGCAGAAGGTCTCATTTCCATTTATTTTGGGGTCCAGGATGAGACCCTTACGCTGTTCGGTTTTGGCGTGGACTCGTTCATCGAGGTCATGTCCGGGTTGGGGATTCTGGCAATGGTGCTTCGCATCCGCCAGGATCCGGAAGCACCTCGCTCACAATTTGAGCGTACAGCTTTGCGGGTGACAGGCTCGTCCTTCTATATTCTAGTGGTAGGTCTTGGTATAACCGCCATCTACAATCTTTTTACAGCCCATAAACCTGAAACAACACTCCCCGGTCTCATCATTTCACTGATCTCTATAGCAAGCATGTGGGTCTTGGTCATGGGTAAACGCAAAGTGGGACATGCCCTCAACTCATCTCCCATCCTTGCAGATGCAAATTGCACCATGGTTTGTGTATATATGTCCCTTGTGCTGCTGGTTTCCAGTCTGTTCTACTATTTTACCGGGTTTGGTTTTATCGATAGTCTTGGGGCAATTGGCTTGATCTATTTTTCGATCAATGAAGGTAAAGAAGCCTTTGAAAAAGCTGCAGGAATAGAATGTGATTGTTGTAATGATGAGCTGGAAAATCAGACAGGGAATGATTAGGTCCTGCAGATGGGAGATCGCAACTTGACCGGAGCAACTCCATGTCTGGTTCAGATTGGCAGATTCATTGATCACTCTCCATCTGGAGCATCGTGTTCAAGGAAACCCAGCAAGAATGAATGATCTCTTGTCTTCATCACCGGCTGGATTTCAACCACAGGTACAATTATTCCAATAAAGACAATTTCTTGACTTTACCCCCCCATTTATGATATGTTTACAAGGAACTGTGCATAAGACCGCACAGGATCATGATCCTTGGAAGATACACACTTGGAATGTGTTTATGGGTGTGCAGGCAGAGTTGATCTCTCCTTGCAGACTTATGAACAAAGTGTGTTCGTCTTAATTATCTTGAGGTTGATTTCTATGCATCGTGAACGTGTTTCTGAAAATGTGTACTGGTTCCAAAGCGAGGTTTATGCCCAGGTCACAGCCGGGGTGGTGGTTGGTCCGCAGTGGGCTGTGGTGATCGATACGCTTGCCCTGCCCGATGAAACGCTGGGTATGCGGGATTTTATTGAGCATGAACTGGATATGGAAGTTCGCTATGTTATCAATACCCATTATCACGCCGATCATTCCTGGGGCAACTGCTTTTTCCCAAACGCAACCATTATTTCGCATTCTCTCTGCCGGCAGTTGTTAATTGAGCGCGGTATGCCATCTTTGGTCAACGTAAAAAAGACGAATCCCATGTTCAAGCAGACCAAGATCGTCCTGCCTCATTTGATCTTTAACAAGGGTGCTCTCAATTTGCGCGTCGGCAAGAAGAACCTGGCACTCAGCCCTTCAGTGGGACACAGTGCGGATGGGATCTCCGTGTTTGTAGAGGAAGATCGTGTCCTGTTTGCGGGTGATGCCTTTATGCCCGTACCGTACATAGTGGATGGTAACATAGACGATATGACCACATCCATGAAGAAGATCGGGCGCATGGGTTTGGAGAATATCATCCAGGGACACGGTGATGTCATCCTGCGCGGCGAGATCGAAGCTGCAGTTAAAGAGAACCTGGCTTATCTGACCAATATTCGCAAGGTCGCCAAGACTGCAGCCCGCCGAAGAGAGCCGCAGGAATATATGGACGAGCAAACCATAGAGGTATGTGGAAAAAGCCGTGTCCATCTCGGTGGGTTGGGAGTGGAGCTGCATCGCAACAACCTTCTTTTTCTCTACCAGATTGCCCGGGCAGAATACCTGGAAGCACGCCAGGAAGCCAAGGCAAAAAAGGTGAAAGATGCCAAGCCAAAGAAAGAGAAAGTTACGCCTAAAAAATGATCTCTTTGATCAAACCCTCTATTGATTACAAAAACTCCCGCAATAAGCGGGAGTTTTTTATACCAGGAGTAACTGAATTATTTGCCTGTTAGAGGTACATGCGCTCGCTTGGATTCCTGGTGTTTGGCGCGCCAACCATGCAGGCGCTCACCCCCATTCATCAGGCGCTTGATGTTGGGTCGCAGCGCCCACATCAGCAGCATCTCAGCCAGTATCCCGAACAGCACATAATGCCAGGGGGAGAGACCCAAAGCCGCCCGCACTGTAAAAATGACAATAGCGATCAGCGCCACGCTCATGGTCGTTACCGAGGCATATCCGATCCCAAACCAGATCAATGTTCCCAGCGGGATGATGATCAGGAAGGATATCGGCCAGAGACCCAGAGCTCCGCCCACGGTTGGCGCCCCACCTGCTCCACCATGCAACCGGATGCGTCCGTCCTTACGATCGATCAGGAAGATGGAATAATTGTGTCCTAAAATAGCTGCAATGGGAGCCAGGCAGAGAACCCATACATTTGCGCCGATTCCCCGTGCCAGCCAGACGGCAGCCGCGCCTTTTAACACATCCAGGATGGCTGTCAGTAAACC
>JBDRQK010000168.1:0-3127 GCA_043826315.1 Chloroflexota bacterium | reverse complement strand
ATCGCTGACAGCGGAAAGGGGACCATGTTTAAATTCGGTGGAAAGCATACCCTCACAATGGGCATAGGTGATCTCTTTCAGTTTTAATGCGCCTTCCAGTGCGATCGGGTATGTGCTTCCGTAGCCAAGCGTATACATATCCTCCCAGGTGTTGATGGAAGCTGCGATGTCTTCGATTTGAGGGTCAACCATCTGAATGGTTTGTTCCATCAAATCCGGGATCACCTCCAAATCTCGCGTATTTCCGCCACCCATGCGCGTGGCCAGGAACAAAAAGGTGAGCATCTGGTTGGTGAATGTTTTGGTGGCGGGTACGCTGATCTCATATCCACAGCACAATGGAAGGCAAAAAGAGGTCGATTTTGTCAGGGTTGACCCGATAACATTTGCCAATCCCAGGCTGGGCATTCCCCTTTTCTCAGCTGCCTGGAGAGCATTGAGCACATCTTTGGTTTCTCCGCTCTGGCTGACAAATAAACCAACATCCCGGTGATCAACAGCGGGTGCATATTGTGGAATAAATTGGGGAGCCAGGACAGGGATGGATACTCTGCCAGCCAGCTGGGACAGGTAAACCGATCCTGCCAGGCAGGCATGGTAACTCGTACCACAGCCAACCAGGAACAAATGACGTGCCTGATCCAGTTGCTGCAAGACACCATCCACAACAGATGACCCTTCCAGCATGTGCAGTAATTCACGTGCCACCTGCGGTTGTTCATGGACCTCTTTAAGCATGAAGTGAGCATAGCCGCCTTTTTGAACAGCATCCATACTCTCCGTGACCAATTCAGGTTCACGCTGGATGAGTTTGCCGTCTTTTACCGAACGGAGCTCAACCCGGTCTGACCACATGGTGATGATCTCACCATCCTGTGGGCGGATGATCTTGCGGGTCAATGGCAGAATGGAGGGCAGGTCAGAGGAAAGACAGGTGAAATCTTCTCCCAGACCGATCACAAGACCGGAACCTTTCTTGATGGCATACAGGCGATCATCGTTTATTCGCCCGATCACGAGGGCATAATCGCCTTCCAGGTCCCCATAAGCCAGCCGCATGGCATCGATGAACTCGTATCCGCGCTTCAGGTATCGCTCCACAGCATGGACACATGTTTCGCCATCATTCTGGGAGCGGACTGTCATACCTTCATCAATGAATTGCTGGCGGAGTTCAAAATTATTGACCACATTTCCATTATGAGCTCCCACCAGGGTTCCTTCCGAGTCCAGGTGTGGCTGTGAGTTGACCTGGGAGGGTGCACCGAAGGTAGCCCAGCGTAATTGGGCTATACCGCGCCTGCCGACCATTTCAGATAAATTGTATTTTTCAGATACAGCTTCCACCCTGCCAACATCTTTGCGCAGATCGATCTCTCCATTGTCTTTCAACGTGGCTGCACCAACTGAATCGTAACCACGATAGGTGAGACGAAGCGCCGCTTCTATTAAAATGGGTCCAAGAGTTTTTTCTTTATCCGTTACGATTCCAAAGATTCCACACATATCTTTCCTTTTTTAATAAATTTAAGTTTTTCGAACTCTTTTTACTTTCCAGAATTATTGAGAAGATCAAATTAACAAAACAGATCAAGACAGGTGAACAAAAAAATTCACTTCTCCAGATTGAATATTCCCAACCAAGTTTATCACAAGGGATTCCGCAAAATGGTAGTAAACCAGTATTAATTCAAGAAATATCGGTAAGAATAAATCAATGTGGGCAATAAAAAGTCACCTCGCAATGAGGTGACTTTTATATCTTGAATAATATTGATCTAAATAATTGATTATACCCAACCCTGTTTTCTAACAAAATCGGATAACCAGGGTACTTCCACCCAATTTCCCTGGAAGGCCATGATGGCCAGATAGATCATATAGATACCACCTACAAGCAACAAGCAGCCGACTGTAATGGTTCCTAAAACATACAGGATAACGGTAAATGCCAGGGAGAGAACTGCGTTGTATTTCAAGAATGGGCGGCTCTTCTTATCTTCCATTAAAAGAACTGCTATGGCAACCGGCCAAAAAAGCCAACTCAATAAAGCCCAAAGTTTATCATCACTTGTCAAATCTGCATCCAAACGGTGTTGTGTCATTATTACTTCCTCCTTAGAAGAATTAATGAAAATAGATAGGTTATTTTACATCGAATTAGGGCAGAATGCAACCAATTCGAATACATCAATTTTATGCATGCGTTTGAAAATATTGGGTTCTTTATATGGTAGCGTTGCAATCATAATATCCGTACAATAGATCATATATTGCGGTTAAGGAGAAACACCATGGATTTTAATCAAATTTTGCTGGTGGCTTTTTTGGTGGAATCACTCATCCAAACCATCAAGCCTGTCTATGATAGGGAGAAAGGTTGGAACAAAGACGCTTTGATCGCCTTGATAGCAGGTGTGGGTATTTGCTTTCTATTGGAAGTCGATTTGTTCAAGATGGCGAATCTACCCCTTTACGTGGGTGATCCAGTGGTCAATCATTACATCGGGATCGTTTTGACAGGATTAATTGCCAGTCGGGGCTCGAACCTGGCGCATGATGCCTTGAAATTTGTTCAAAATGCTTCCAATCCAACCATTGGAGAGGCATTGGGTTAACAAGAAAAATAAAATTCGTTAAGACCTGGAAAAAGCAATTTTAATTCCCTGTTTATATCAGGGCATGTTCTATTACCCCATTCAAATTTCATTTAAGGAATTTTGGAAAGCTCTGTTGTTGAAATCCAGCTCAACGATAAAGCTGATGTTCTTCAATGTAATTATTTACAGCATTTGTTACATAATATTGGAAGGGCTGGTTATCGATTATCCGCTGCCGGATCTCCCGCGACGAAATACCCAATAATGGGGCGTCCATGAAACATACTTTTGAGCTAAGGCCAGGAATTTCTTTTTCAAGCTCTTCGAGGTCGATGGAATCCCCGGGTCGGCGCATGACTCCCAATGAGGTACAGGTCTTAACAAATTCTTGAGCCTTATGCCAGGTTGGCAGGTCCCGTAATGAATCTCCACCCATAATATAAACCAGCTCTGCTGTAGGATATTGAGCTGCCAGGATATTCATGGTATCCACGGCATAATGCGGTCCCGGGCGCTCGATATCCAAA
>JBDRQK010000167.1:0-4545 GCA_043826315.1 Chloroflexota bacterium | reverse complement strand
CCTGCACCGAACCATTGGAAATATCCTAATCGCAACAGGGGCGACATTACCAGCTTTTGGTGGTTTTTTCAGCCGCTTACAGATCCCTGGGGCGTTATATATTGGAGAATTTCTGGGAATTCTTTTGTTGTTTGCTGGTTTCTTACGGGCAACCACTCCCATGAAAAACGAAGCAGTTGCACCTGTGCCAGCTGCAGCCGATTAACAATATTTCAATATTTAATATCGATACCTCGTAGAGCGAGGTAGAGCTTGCGACATATTGCAAACTCTACCTCGCTGCTATAATTATTAAGGAAATTACACTTATTCCTCAACACGATCTTGAGATAAAAATACTGCTTGCTTGTGGCAAGAAGATATTCAGACAACAAATCAGAATTAGGAGAATTACATTACACCTTACGTCATGTAAATACTAATTCAGATAGGTTTACTTAATTAAATCTGAGTATCACCAACGTGTACAGAAAATTCGCAAATCTTTTATTCTATTCTGGTTGCCTTTTCACGACAAATCCAGATTATTAATTGCGTGTATAATCCTGTCAATCAGATTGGAGCAAGCATGAGCATACTCGACCTGCCTGTCATTTCACGTATTCGCCGTAATCATGGGCTGGAACATGCCAGCCTAAACATCCTAGCTTTAAGTAATCCAACCCTTGCATTGGCGGGAATTTCCTTCCCGGCAGGATTTTTTGTGCTGGGTGAAGTTGAAACCAATCAACTCAGGTCAGCTGTTTTCCAGGCTTTAAGCCGTATGCAAAATGGGGAGAAGCACCTGGCTGTTCATCCCAACTGTGGTACCAATTATGTTATCTCTGGTGTAGTGGCGGGACTGTTGGCATGGCTGGGGATGATCGGTGCGAAAAACAAACGCGAAAAATTGGAACACCTGCCTGTGGCAATTTCCCTGGTTACGCTGGCCATTATTTATACAAGACCTCTCGGACCGATCATTCAGGAACGCATCACCACAAGTGGTGAACCAGCCAATCTTCAAATTGTGGATATCTTCCCTGTCAGGTTTGGAAAATTCTGCCTGCACCGGGTTGTTACCAATGATTAAACCAGGCGACCGATCCAAATGAATGGTTCAATAGTTCATGTTTTATATGGTACAGATGAACTTGCCATCCATCAAGAGATCCATAAGTTGATAGACGATATGGGTGAATCTTCCACAGCTGAGATGAATATCACCCGCCTGGATGGGCGCAATCTGAATATGGACGAACTAAATACAGCAGCCAATGCCATCCCATTCCTTTCAACCCACAGGTTGGTAATATTGGCAAATCCCAACTTTGCATTTAAAGGAGCTAAAGAACTTAAAAACCTATGCGCAATTATTGAAGCCTTACCACCCACCACAACCCTGGTTTTGGCGGAATATCTTGATTCGCCCGCGAAGAAAAATAAAAGCTTGAATGAATGGCTTCGTAAATTGACAACCATTTCCAATGAAGGGGTCAAGGTGAAGTCCCAGGAATTGAATAACCCGACTCATGAAGAGCTTCCTAATTGGATCGTTCAAGAGACCAAGAAACAGACCGGTGTCACTAATAAGCAAATTGGTATTGAATTTGCAGCTGCATCAAAACTTGCTGATATGGTTGGAGAGAATACGCGAATTGCCGCACAGGAGATTGCCAAATTACTGGAATTTATAAATTATGAACGGAATATTACCGTAGATGATGTCGAACAGGTCAGCATAGTCAGCTCCCAACAGGATGTGTTTGCATTGGTGGATGCTCTTGGAAACAAAGATGGTCATAAAGCGCAACATTTATTGCAACAATTGCTTCAAACTGAGGATCCCTTCCAATTGTGGGGGATGGTAATCCGGCAATTCCGTCTGCTGTTGTTGACGCGAGAGATTATGGATGCTGGAGGGGGACAGGATGTTCTTGTGCGAGATTTACATTTACATCCATATGTGGCAGGAAAATTAATCGGTCAGGGTAGACGATTTGATCTTTTGGGATTGGAGCAAGTCTATCACCGCTTGTTGGATATGGACGAAGGAATCAAAACCGGCCAGATGAGTATCGATCTTGCCATGGATTTGTTGGTGGTTGAACTGTCCATGTGAATATTCTTGTACCTGGCTAATAAAGTATAATCCTTACCATGGTAACCACCCCCCAATTTGACGAAGCCTATATCTCAATTGATGTTGAAACTGCCGGTCCTATTCCGAGCCAGTATGCCATGTTATCCATTGGAGCTTGCACTGTGGGTGAGCCCAGGCAAAAATTCTACATTGAACTTAAGCCAGACAAAGATAAATATCTAAGCGAAGCTCTCGCAATCAGCAATCTTTCCATGGAAAGACTAGCGGGAGATGGGGCTGAACCCAAAATTGCCATGCAGAGTTTTGCCGACTGGCTGAAGGAAGTAGTCCCTGCTGATCATCATCCACTCTTCGTTGCCTTTAATGCTCCTTTCGACTGGATGTTCATCAATGAATATTTTTTCAACTATTTGGGCCATAATCCATTTGGACATGCTGCCCTCGATATAAAATCTTATTTCATGGGACTGGAAGGTGTTGCCTGGTCGCAGACCAGTATGTGGAATATAGGTGAATATTTTCGTAGAAAAAAACAACTCAACCATCACGCTTTGCAGGATGCCATTGATCAGGCTGAGCTCTTTGAAGAAATGCTTGCCAAGTCTGCTCAGAAAACATCCAAATAAATATTTTTTCGAATACTCCAGGCATTTACAGCCCATTAATTTGACAAGATACGAAATCTTCTTTTTCAACCATTTGTTCTAATGAAGGAGGTAAATGATGAGCAAGTCCAATAATCCCAGAAAAGATCTGAAAAGTATCCTTGATTCAGCCAAGCGTATGGGTGTTGAATTGGATGAAGAAGAAGCCTTGCAATGGTTAGCTGCAATGGCTGCTGAAGATGGTCAGAGCGGTATGGTGCAAGATTCGCGTACTGGAGTATTCGGTCACAAAGTCAGTATGCTGGATTTCAGCCCTGAGGACCTGGAGCACTTCCGCAAGATCGGACGGCTGGTGGAATTTGCGGATGAACCTGGACGGATAGAGACCGCACTGGCACTTTCGGGTTCAGCTGCACAATCCAAGATCCAGACCTATCCTGGTGATTGCGACTTTTTCGAGCGTGTCAACATTCTGGCACCATCCAAGTCGGAAGCTTG
This sequence comes from Chloroflexota bacterium, assembly GCA_043826315.1. GTDB lineage: Bacteria > Chloroflexota > Anaerolineae > Anaerolineales > Villigracilaceae > UBA12087. Next base: position 1,359 of record JBDRQK010000167.1, on the reverse strand, counting down.
TCACATCCTGGCTGAGATCATGCGTACCAAAGTGATCGATACCCTGAAAGGTCCCACATACCAATTGATCGAGGTCAAATTTGGTTCATTTACAACTGATACGGTTAAAAATGGTGAATTACAGCGCAAAGGAACGCCTATATCCTGGATGGCATCCGAAGTCGTTGCTGGTCAGTTTGATGGATTTTCTCCGGAAGGTCAACCCATTGTAGTTCAGTGGGATGTTGTCTCTGATGAACCAGGATGGTGTAAGTTGGATTGGATCATCGCAGATCCGGTACGCGGTACACTGGCAAATGCCAGTAATATGCTGGATGTAACCTGGGAAGCTCCGGATGGCACCATCACACCCCTGGATGGCTACCTGGACCCGTATTTTCAGGAAGTCTACCTGGAAGCCGAATCGGTGCCCATTTTTTCCAAGCTAGCCCAGCATGTCTCGGCTAATGCCCTGGATGAATATGTCAGTCAACTGGAAGGGGAAGTCAATAAATATCTGAATAAACAGGTTAATTATGGCAAAGCTGCCAAGCGCATGTACAACATCTTTCGTTTGACCGGGCGCTATAGCGAGGCTTCTTTCATACGGGAGTTGTTTGACGAACCAGCCTCCATGCTTTACCAGGTCTGGTCATTAATACGCACCATTGAAGATTGCTGTAATCCAACTTCACCAATCACTCATGAGCAAATGCTGGCTCAAACCGATCAATTAATTTTTTCCGTCATCTCAGCTCTGGAAGGTGACCAGGAAACCGAGATCGTGCGGTTGCTTCTTCGAATGCGTGATGCACTCAAAGACCAGCATACCAACCATGAGTTGAACCCGGACGCTGAAGCTGCCCGCGCTGAAGTGATCAAAGTAGTCAACAATTTCTTCTACGAAAAGCTGACTGCTGTGCCCGAGATCAAGGGTTACATGGATAAGTTCCAACACTAATTATTGCTATTACCAGATTATGAGCCTATAAACAATATTTTCAAAAGAGTGTCCATGTGTTCATAAACCCATGGATACTCTTTATCTCATTGGAAGGCGGGATAAGGGCATTTTCACCGCCTATTGGTTGTAGAAAGCTCACTCATACTTAAGAGAGGTTTGGGGTTTTGATTGAGCGAACCTGGATATCCTGTATAGAATTAATAATTCTTTTTGCTTAAATACATATTATTACTGCATATAAAATTATGCCTTCACAAAATAGATCAAAACCCAGGGAACTTATTACTTTAACGATCCTTTTTATTCTTACCTTGTTATTGATGCTGGAAGGTTTGTCCCGCCTGCCAATCGTTCAGAAGACAGCCCCTTTAAGGTCGGTCGATAACTACCATTATCAATTTGAACTCAAGTGGTTC
>JBDRQK010000166.1:0-12207 GCA_043826315.1 Chloroflexota bacterium | reverse complement strand
TTATTATCGAGTGGTCCGAAACCAATTCGAAGATGCCCAATCTGTAATTCAGACTGGCTCCCTGATGGCTCAACAAGCTGACGACTGGAAAAACTACAAGACTGCATTAACAAAGGAAATATGGATGCAGCAAATGATGCTGCCCAGCAGCGATTCTCATTGCTATACAGAAGATCAGGCGATCTGCAAATTGATTAAGAACATTGGAATTTCAGTAGCATCCCGTTGGAATTCCTACCTGGTTTTCATTGCGCTGGGTCTAACCGGAATATTCGCTTTCAGTTTTTATTCGATCTGGATACTTAAGCTTAAATATGAGGAAGATACCGAACCGAAGGTAATAATACGTCCCAGGCCCAAGTCCAAAGCCAGACGCTAATATCCAAGAATGGACTATTGACATCCAAATATTTTTATGCGATACTAAATTTAAACAGACCTATGTCTGCTAAAATTCGCCATCCTATGCACAAGGAGGTGATGCCCATTATGGATAGTAGTAATAAACGAAGCGCTGCGGCATCCCTCCTCGTTCTGCGATAAAAGATGCCGTAGCGCGCAACGGAAAGCCGTCCTTTGGGCGGCTTTCCACTTTAATGATCATTTCCATTCTAAGATCAATCTCCAAAGGATATCCCCAAGCCACGTGCAGTCAGAACTTCATCACTCATCAAGTCCACCCTTTTAGGAATATCCAGTGCTGCCGATAATTGCAGATCTTCCACCCTGGAATTTTTGAGTGCTACCATACGACCAAATCCGCCATTATCTGCCAACCTTACTGCCGCTGCACCAAATCGTGTTGCCAGCCAGCGATCGAAAGCTGTTGGAATTCCACCTCGCTGCACATGACCAAGGACTGTTACACGTGTCTCCAATCCTTGTGCCTCCAGATACCCACCTACCCGCCACCCAATACCTCCAAGCCGTGGATTGTTGGATGCATCTCCAGTATGTGAAAAAACTTGATCCTCTTCCATCGCCCTGGCACCTTCGGATACCGCCAGGATACTGAATAAATTACCATCTTTTACTCGCTGGTTAACTTTTTGGAGAACTTTTTCAAACCTGAAAGGTATTTCCGGGATAAGAATAACATCCGCACCACCTGCCACCCCGGAATGTAACGCAATGAAACCTGCATCCCTCCCCATTAATTCAAGAACCATTGCGCGATGGTGTGCTTCAGCCGTGGTATGCAAACGGTCAAGCGCTTCGGTAGCGATCATCAATGCTGTATCAAATCCAAAGGTAACTTCTGTGCCACCAACATCATTATCAATGGTTTTGGGAACCCCCACAAGAGGAACGCCCTTCTCAAATAATTCCATTGCTATTCGCAAAGTACCATCTCCACCCAGCACGATCAAGGCATCAAGGTTGAGATTCCGTACGGTTTGAACAACCACGTCTGATACATCTTCTATCACTTCCTGACCATCCCGGATCACCGTACGGGCAAATGGGTTTCCACGATTGGCTGTGCCTAATATGGTTCCTCCACGCGGCAGGATTCCCCTAACTTCTGCCAAACCGAGCGGTGTAATCCCGTTTGGGCGAAAGAAACCTTCAAATCCGTCCCGGATACCAAGTACTTCACAGCCATAAACATTTACCGCTGTTTTGACTACAGAACGTATGACTGCATTCAACCCGGGTGCATCACCTCCACCGGTTAGAACTCCAATGCGCTTCACCTGTTTCTCTCCATTTAATTTACAAGATCAGGGGATATGGAATATAAAACGCCAACCCTGGTCCACCTGGATCTGTTCGGAAGTAGTGCCGATCACCTCAAACCAGGTATTCCCGGGTTTAAGTGGAAAAAGAGTGCCATCTTCATAAGCCAGCGAAACCATTGAATCTTCTTTGATTCGCTGCCATCGCACCTCATACATCTTCCCATCCCGAAATGCAAATGCCACTCCAGAGCCAACAAAAGGTATCTCCAGCTGTTCAGGTTCCCGCCTGAAAAATTTGTACGGAACCTCCAGGAAAACAACATTATCAGAATCTACTGCCTCACCAGTCAGCTGGTCAGAAAGAGGGGCATACACTTCATTTTGTCCCCCATTCGGGTCATCAACTGTATCTGAGTACCTTGAATACTTGCCGGTGGAGGAGTTGTACTCCCATTTGTTATAGATTGCTGCCGAAAAACGGACCGAGACCTGTTCAGCAGGTTCACCGCTATCTGGTGGTTTCATCTGGAAAAGCATTCCATTTAGATCCTGGCGGCCATTTTCTATACCTTTATCAGTTATATACTTGCTCAATGCCGCGGTACTCACCATGAGATGATTATATTTATTCGGATCATATCTGAACATCGGAGTACTGCTGGATTCCAATACCAACCTGTCTGAAAAATCTGCATTAAATAAACGGTTTAACACATAGATATCTGCAGACCCAAAAGCAAAAACAGCCTTGTAAGCCCGGATGATGTTTTCATCAAAAAAGCGTGCCGAACGGATAGGACCCACCTGCGAGGCATCCTGGCCCAGGTAAATGGCAATGAAACGAGTTGTTCCATATTCAGTGTAGTATTCATAGACGTGATCTGCCAGGTTTAATCCCCATTGTGGACGCACATATCGAGGCAGGTTGGAAACCTTGATCATCAACGGACGTCTTTCAAGAAGAGTTGGGTCAAGTACTTTGAGACCCGTCAAAGGATTTACATCTTTTGGAAAATTGTCCGGACCCAACCCTTCGAGGGATTTGCCGGAAGTGGCGGTTGGTTCAATTATCTCCGGGGGAAAGCTGGTCGGAGTGCTTGTTGCAGTTGGGACAATTCCCCGATTGGGGGTTGGGGTGGAGGATGAAACGCCTTGCCCACAACCAGTTGATAAGAAAGAAATTAAGATAAAACCATAGATTATTTTCTTCAATTGTTGGTTTCTCCTGTTATACGCTGCAATCATACACCAATTATTTCAAATCTGAAAAGCATGAGATGATCCTTTCTCTAATTTTTTAGCTGTGCGCCGTTCTCGAAGGTGTAATCTGTCTACTTGTTATTCATACTTGCTTTTCATACGGGAAAAACCTATAATTCATCTATTATGCAAACTCCTGAATCAGATCCGCATTTTTCTGCTCCTACAAAAGCCCTGGTATTACTTTCTATCGTCCTGGTTTTTGTTGGCTGGATGCTGACAACCCCTCCAGGATTTTCTAATAAAGCTGATGCAATCGGATACGCGGTCTGCCATCGTATTTCTGAAAGGTCATTTCATATTGGGGATTATCAACTACCATTGTGCGCTCGGTGTAGTGGTATGTATCTTGGAGCAATGCTCGGGCTTGCCTTCCAAGCGATTATTTCAAAACGCCGTTCAGGTATGCCTCCCTGGCGGGTGATCGTTCCATTAGCGATTCTCGTTCTTTTTTTTGGAGTGGATGGCATCAATTCCTATCTGTACCTTATAAAACAAACTTATCCGGGAGCTTTGCCAAATATTGCCAACCTGTACATCCCCAATAATGCCCTTCGTTTGTTAACAGGCAGCGGTATGGGACTTGCAATTTCAGCAGCCATGTTCCCTGCTTTCAACCAGACGATATGGAAGGAACAGGATTTCAATCCCGCCATGGCTGGATTGAAAGATTTCTTGATGCTTCTGGTTATCACCATGGTCTTCGATATGTTGGTGCTTACCGAAAATCCCTTCGTCCTGGTTCCGCTTGCCATCATCACCACGGCGGGTGTTCTTGTATTACTGACCATGATCTATAGTATCTTGTTGCTAATGCTCTTCCGTATTGAAAACAGGTTCGATAAATTATCTCAAATCTGGCTTGCACTTGTTGCTGGATTGACTCTTGGAATCCTCCAGATTGCCCTGATAGATGCATTACGCTTCTGGATGACCGGCACCTGGGGCGGATTCCCCCTCGGCTAAAGGACAAATTATGGAACTGTTATCGGGTATCTTATCTGCTTTTGGGCTTTCAGCAAGCGCTGGACTGAACGCATATATTCCACTCCTGGTTATCGGTGTAACTGCCCATTACACTGAACTGATCCAACTTAGTTCACCCTGGGATACATTGGCAAGTCCATGGATCTTGATCCTATTGGGAGTGTTGGTGATCATTGAGATGTTGGCAGATAAAATTACTGCGGTCAATCACATCAATGATATTATTCAAACCATCGTTCGACCAGCCGCAGGTGCAATCGTGTTCGCTGCCAGTGCACGAGTCGTCAGCGATATCCACCCAATATTGGCATTGGGATGTGGTCTACTGATTGCAGGCAGCGTTCATGTAGTTAAGTCTGCAGCAATTCGTCCGGCTGTGACTGCCACCACAGGTGGAACTGCCAACATTCCAGTCAGTATTGCGGAAGACATCCTGGCCACAATAACCTCTCTACTGGCAGTCTTGATCCCAATATTTTTAGGCGTATTCTTAGTACTCATTTTTGCTGTGATAATCTGGTGGTTCCAAAAACGAGCAAATAAGCGAAAATTGGTGTAGAATATTATTATCTATTATTCTTAAAATATAATTGGAGGTTTGCATGTCAATTAATCCCGGTACTTTCCCGCCAAATGTAATTATCAATAACAATTCTGAAAATGAGTTCGTTCGTGAGGCCGCTCTGCCGTTATATCAAGCTAGAGGCTGGCTGAAATTCGTAGGTATCATGATGATCCTGGGAGGAATCCCCAGTGCACTCGCCCTGGTGGGTATTATCCCCATCTGGCAAGGTGTTTTGCTCATGCAAGCCGCTTCCTCCATTGAAACTGCGGCAAATACCGGTCAAAATTACGCATTCAATTCAGCCATGAGCAACATAAAAACCTTCTTTATCATCAATGGCATTTTGATATTGATCGGCCTCATTGTAGGCTTACTCATGGCCTGCATAATGATTGTTTTACCTTTGGTTGGTATTTCTCTGTTTTCCTTCCAAGATCTCTTAAATTATTAATTAAGAGCTGCTAGATTATTTATTTACACCGTTCTCAAATAAGAGAGCTCTCACTCAGGCGAAATTCATTATTCAATTACTGTTCAAATAGGAGATAGCATGTCTGAAGAATTCAACCCCATGCCCGAGGCACCAGTGGAAAAGAAAGACAATAAAAAAGTAATCATTATTGTAGTGGCAGTCCTGTTACTTTGTTGTTGTTGTGTAGCAGTTGGTGTCGGTGGTTATTACGCTTATATGAATTTATAGCACAAAACTATTTACAAAGAAGCTGACAAATACCCAAATTAATAGGACATATCAGAAAAATCACCCGGCGTAATCTTACCGGGTGATTTCTATTAAATCTAAAAAGCTGAATGAATTTATTAATTTTCGTTGTTTATTTTTCGAATCCATTTACCTGTACCAGTTGAAGTATTGATTTAAATTATCCACAAGGTCATTTATATCATTTCGACCAACATCCCTTGTTACTGTCTATGATCGGGGGTTTTGAGGCTGGTAATTTCCTATTCAGACCCAATTCTTCCTTCCAAGAATTTATTATAAAAAAATTCCTGCAATTGAGCCAACCCTTCTCTTGCATGTATGCGAGTATTCTGATCCAACTCGAGAGCTGCAAATTCATCTTCATCCAGGATCATTTGATCGCCATCTGGCGTCACCCACAGATCCAATGCCAGGTCATCATAAAGTAATTTGTTGTCATCAACAATAACTGCCGGTCTTCCAATATTGCAATACCAACCTTTTATCTGTCCTTCATCCCGATCATGAATCTCAAAGATGTTGTACCAACGGTCAGTATGGAATGTTTCAATAAACCGGTCGTTTTTCTTAATCACAATTCCCTGGAAAGGAGTGTCATCCCGGTTAAATTCAGCCTCTATCACTATTGTGCCTGATGAATGACTCAATATCTTTCCCTGATATTGCCAGAGGATTTTTCCTTTACTATCACATTTATATATCGTTATTGCATTCATCCCAGGCATTGTACTGATCGTTTCGGAAAATTAATACTGATCATTTCTCCAACTTTGGGAGCATAAGGAAGAAAAAAATACAAGTCAGACTGCAAGGTTACCCTATATCCATTCTTAAAGAAAAGGACATCTCTCACGATCCCTTCCAGATAATTTTCACCATCGGTCATAGTCTCCATATCCGGACGGATCAAAATATCGACATTCTCACCAGGATGATGAGTATGTACGCATGCGGTTGCTCGGAATGATCCAATCGAAGTTTGAATAGATCCGTCCGCTTGATATTTTCCCGAGAGGATATTTCCCAACCCAAGAAAACGTGCCACCCAGGCGGATCCAGGTTCTCGCCACAATACTTCCGGTTTTCCTGCGCGGTTGATATGACCTTCATGGAGCAACAGGATGTGGTCTGCCAGCGCAAATGCTTCTTCTTGATCATGGGTCACATAAATTACGGGAACCCGGTTTTTCCGAAGTATCCGGCGCAAAACTGCGAGCATTTCTTCCCGCAAACTGCGATCCAATGCCCCCAGGGGTTCGTCGAACATTAGCAAGCGTGGCCGGGGAGCAAGCACACGTGCCAGGGCAACCCGTTGCTGCTCACCACCTGAGAGTTCAGTTACTTTGCGATTCGCAAATCCCGGCATTTCCACCTGATCCAATATCTCCTCGACACTTTTATTAATCACAGCCTGTGGCAGGTTCTCCATCTTCAAGCCAAAAGCTATATTCTCAGCCACATTCAGGAATGGGAACAAAGCATAATCCTGGAACATCAAACCGAAGTTCCGGCGATGGGTAGGGATCCTTGCAAGGTCTTCCCCTGCCCACAAAATCTGTCCGGAATCGGGTAATTCCAGACCAGCGATGATTTGCAGAAGAGTTGATTTTCCGCTTCCAGAGGCTCCCAGGAGACAAATAATTTCAGATTCTTTTGCTGAAAAGGAGATCCCATTCAATAAAGGGGCACCCTGATAAGATTTATATATTTCAACCAGATCGAGCATATTATGAACCTGTTCCCTAAAAACTTCCGCTGCCGGGCAAGCGCAACCGTTCGATCAACAATATGGCTAATGTGGCTACCAACATGAGTAAACTCGCCATTGCCATAGCCTGTCCATAGTTCAATCCCCCTGGTTGAGAAAGAAATCGATAGATCGCCAGGGGAAGCGTCGGATTCTCCGGCCGGGCTAATATGGAAGTCGCCCCGAATTCTCCAAGTGACACAGTGAATGCAAATGTACCAGCTGCCAGGGTTGCCCGCCCAACCAACGGCCAGTTTACTGCAAACCAAGCCCTCAGCGGAGATGCACCCAACACAACCGCTGCTTTTCGGAAATTATCCGGGATGGCAGCCAGGGCAGGTTGCAGGCTGCGGATAACAAACGGCAAGGCAATGGTGCTATGTGCCAATGGCACCAGCCAGGCTGATCTCAGTAAATTAAAAGGGGGCTGGTTGAACGCGATTATATAACCCAATCCCAAGGTTACTGCAGAAGCACCCAAAGGCAACATAAGAAATGGATCCAGGAGCCGTTCCAACCGACCCGGACGTGCCAACGCCGAGGCTACCGGGAAGCCAAGTGAAAGTGATATCAATACAGTTAATCCTGCATAACTGAGTGAATTGCGCAAAGCCTCAATAGGTGCCACATAAAAAAGTGAACCATTCCTGTTGATAAATAACTCCTTGTAATAATCCAGGGTCATACCAATTGTTTGTAGCGAGCGATCGCCCATCGCAGGATCAAAGCGGGTTATCGAACGTAATGGTAAAGCAATCATTGGCAAGATAAACAAAATTACTAGAATAATAAACATACCTGAAACTAGTATGCGGGAGTGCCAGGTTTTTACTTTTCGCATGGGATTCAAGGTTGGGTTGCTAACTACGTTTACTCGTGCTGCCACGCGGCTGTATAGCACAGAAAAAGCCAATGTAAATAACAACTGAATTACGGATAACAAAGCTGCCAGGGGCAAATTGAGCATTTGAACACTTTGAATAAATATCTCCACTTCCAGGGTAGCAAAATGCGGTCCTCCCAGAAGAAGGATCACTCCAAAGCTGGTGAAATCGAACAGGAAAACCAGCAAGGCTGCCGCCAGAATGGATGGTCGCAATAAAGGCAAGCTCACTTTCCAAAAAACGTCCTGTGGATTTGCTCCCATCATTCGGGCAGCCTGACTCAAGTGTGGATCCAGCCGCATCCAGGCGTTACCCACCACCCTGAAGACTATGGTTGTATTGTAGAAAACATGTGCCAGAAGAATCGCCCCCAGGGTGTTAATAAAAAGGATCGGAGCGTTGTCCAGATGAAATATATTCATCAAAGTTACGTTGATCCAACCCCTTGGCCCCAGTAAAGCATTGAAACCAGCAGCTACAACCACGGTTGGCAGCATGAACGGGACCGCAGTTAGTGCATTAATTAATTTCTTTCCTATGAAATCATAATGCGAAAAAAGGTAAGCTCCCGGGAGCCCGATTAGCAATGTCAGCAGAGTGGAAAGAAACGCCTGGTAAAAAGTGAACCAAATCGTTGAGCCTGCCAACCTGGCGACCTGATCCCAGCCATCCTTCAGACCACTCCAATCCAATCCCAACCCCAAGATACGCAACAAGGGATAAAAGAAGAAGATCAAAAGAAAAAGGGAAGCGCCCAGCCAGGGAAGTATACGTCGCATTTTTATCCGGAAAAAATTTTTACCGTAAGACTACATCCACCCAGGCAGCTATCCATTCCTCCCGATGGCTGGCTATGTCGCTGGGGTCAAGACTGACAGGTTGATCTGAAACCTGAGCATATTTAACAAATTCCGGTGGTAATTCTGCCTTGGTATTAACCGGGAAGACGAACATCTGTAAAGGCATATCTTGCTGAAATTGAACCCCAAGCATAAAATCCACAAATTTTTCTGCCAATTGCCGTTGTTGAGTTCCTTTTAGAATTCCGATAAATTCGATCTGACGAAAACATGTTCCCGGTCCGATAATCGAACCGGTCGGGGATTCATCCAATTTTGTCTCAGCAAAGATCACTTCAGCGGCAGGACTGCTGGCATAAGACACAACCATTGGTTGGGGACCATGCCCGGAAGATGCCGAAAAATTCGTATAATACGCTGTCGACCAGTCACTCACAACCACCAAACCATTTGCCCTTAATTGTCCCCAGAATTCCAGGTAATTCTGGTCTCCGAAATGAGAGATGGTTGCCAACAAAAAAGCAAGTCCTGGTGATGAAGTGGCTGGATTTTCCATTACCAGCAGTCCCTTATATTCAGGTTTGATCAGATCTTCAAGAGTTTGTGGTACAGTGAGATTGTTTTCTGAAAAATATTTCTTATCAAAGTTGATACATACATCTCCGTAATCCACAGGAAGTAAATTATTTCCCGGGTCAAGTTGCATCTCATCAGGGATTGATTCCAAGGCAGGCGAGAGGTAAGGCTCGAATATTTCTGCTTCCAGTGCACGCGATAAAAAGGTGTTGTCCACCCCATAAAACACATCTGCAAGCGGGGCATTTTTCGAAAGGATTGCTTTATTCAAGGCAGCACCGGTGTCTCCACTTTTTAGAAAGACCAATTTCACATTGTTCTCTGATTCATAGGAGGCAACCAATTCAGCATTGATCTCAAAAGAATCATGGGTCATTATGCTCAAAGTCGGAATATAAGAGTCTGTTTTCGTAATGTTGCATGCTGTGATAAAAAAGGTAATTTGTAATATCAAAATAAAAATTTTTTTCATTTCTCACTCCCAATCAATCTTGTCTAATACCAAAATCTTCCAGATCAAACGAAACACCTGTAAAGCATCGTGTTCATATATTATTTTGAAGGATCTTGTCGGCAATGGATACACAACAATAAGCCCGAACCGATGCAGATTTTAGCCTCACCAGTCCGCATTTCATTACTAATTGAGCGAGTTTCATAGGAGTTAAGGTCTTCATTATATAGTTCCCAACGTAATCCATTTGTGGTCACTTGCTCAACTTTACCACCCCATGGCAGCAAAGAAATGATATCTCCAGATTTGCCAGAAATAAGAACTTCTTTGGTTACAAAAAAAACCTGCTCCACACCATCATCCAGACTAACATCAATATCCAACAGAGCGGGGCGAGTCAACAGGCTGAGATTACTAAGAGTCATATCCAACCTTCCTCCCAGAGCCCCCACAATAACAAGACGATGGTAACCTTCATCCAAGGCACAATTAATGGTCAGTTCCAGGTCCGTCAGGTCTTTATCCTGTGGATAATGTACGATTCGAACGCTGGAAGCTAATAGTTTTTGAAGGTTTTCTTCTGTCAGTGAATCCAGATCACCCACCACAAGTGAAGGCAATAAACCTAGCCCTAGAATATGGTTTGCACCGCCATCTGCAGCATAAAGGACATCCCCTGGTTGCACCAACTTCCTGGCAGATTCCATGTCTGGAAGAAGGCCATTTGCAAAAATTAAAGCTCGAGCAGTAGACATAAAAAAACCATCCTCGCCTTGGAGGTTGGTTGATTGGTTTAACCTTAATTGCCTCCGCCGGCATTATCCGGATCAGGTCCTGCGGGTCGAAAGTCTGTAGCTTTCCTCTCAGCCTGCCTAGCAGGCTCCCCGTTCAATTGTGGTTTCGTACTTATCCATAAATATAGATCTGTGGATATGCTACTCAGTATAAACAGGTCAAATCAGGCTGTCAAGAAGGAAATGGATTAATACATCATCCATCAATTCTACATTTAAACACCAACCCCGCTGCAGATCGGCCCTGATCTGTGCGGGGTTTGCTATAGGAGAATGTCTAATCTCTATTATACGTAATCAAATAAGAATCTCCTGAAAATAGAATTAGAAACAGATTAGAGAATCTTCTCATACCTGGTTAGATTATTCTAGTTTTTCAGCCACCAGCTCAGCCACATCCTTTATCTGGATGGATCCCCCATCCATTTTAGAGGCATCATTTAACATGGTAAGACAGAAAGGGCAACCAACTGCAACAGTTTCAGCACCAGTTGCTTTGGCTTCGGCAAAGCGAGCCAGGTTCACATTTTCGGTCCCATGCTCTTCTTCTTTCCACATTTGAGCACCACCAGCACCACAACAGAAAGATTTATCAGCGTGGCGTGGCATCTCTACAACTTCAGCGCCAGAAGCTTTCAAGTTTTCACGTGGGGCATCAAAGATCTGGTTATGACGCCCCAGATAGCAGGAATCATGAAAGGTTACTTTGATCAATTCACCTTCTGTCTGCATATGCAATTTACCAGCCGCGGCAAGCTCGTTGATCAGCTGGGTATGATGGATGACCTGATAATTACCGCCAAATGCTGGATATTCATTTTTTAAGGTATGCAAGCAGTGAGGGCATGTGGTTACGATCCTGCGCGGAGCGACGTTGTTCAGAAGTTCCACGTTGGAAGCAGCTAATTCATTGAACAGGAATTCATTCCCGGCACGCCGTGCTGAATCGCCAGTACATTGTTCATTTTGACCCAGCACAGCATAATTGACCCCAGCGGCTTTAAGAATTTTTACAAAAGCTTGGGAAGTCTTCTGGGCGCGCGCATCGGTTGCTGGAGCACAACCTACCCACCACAAGATCTCCGGCTCGGGATTTTGTTCAATGGTCGGTACATTCAAGCCATCAGCCCAGCGCATTCGTTCTGATGGAGAGATATTCCACGGATTTACATTACGCTCCATGCCGCGGAAAGCCGTTTCAAGCTGTTTGGGAAAAGCATTCTCCATTAATACCAGAGAACGACGAATGTCAAGAATATCACGCATGGGCTCATTACCAACAGGGCAGATATCCACACAAGCTCCGCAGGATGTACAAGCCCAAACTGCTTCATCCGGAATTAAGTCTCGCAAGGGGATCTCAGGCAAGGAACTCGAACTAACATGGTTCAAGGCATAACGTTTATTGATCTCCAGCGCTGCCGGAGAGAGAATCTTGCCCGTGTTATAAGCAGGGCAGACCTCCTGACAACGATAGCACATGATACATGCGTATGCATCCATGAGTTGCTCCCATCCGAGGTCAGCCAAGTTGGATGCACCAAACTGTTCAACACTTTCATCATCAAAATCCAATTTACTTAGCTCACCAATGGAACGACGCTCAGGTTTTAGAAGAAAATTGAGAGGTGCAAAGAAAAGATGGACATGTTTTGAATAAGGAAAATATGGAATAAATGCCAGGATCAATCCCAACGCCAACCAGAAGCCAACATGTTCCCCAACCATCAGTGC
>JBDRQK010000165.1:0-4896 GCA_043826315.1 Chloroflexota bacterium | reverse complement strand
CTGGTCGGGATGATACTCCGCCGCCTGCGGGACTCCCTGCCCGGAAAGGAGCGGGGACAGAGCCTGCAGCAGGGGAGAGAGATCCGGAGTGGGTGTGAAGGTTGGGATCGGTGTTGGAAAGGAAGTGCTGGTTGGATAAGGTGTTCGGGTGGGCAGGGGTATTGCGGTCGCGGTTGAATTCTTGCCTGGAGCACTGGTATTGGGCAGTGTAGGAACAGAACTGGCCAGGCTGCAGGCGCTGATGACGACCAGCAGGATCAACCAACCAAGGAATAAGCGTTTCATGTCATGCTCCCATGCGATCATCCCTTTGGGTGGAATGATCTTTGCAGAAACCTACATCTTGAGAAACACACAAGTGTTAAACCATTACATCCTCCCGGCAATTATACCCTTGGCAAGGTGGGTGGATGGAACAGTTTATGAACACGGTCAACCAACCTGGAAAGACAGATCCCCATCCCGGTGGATATGGAAGGAGGCTATCTTCTAAAAATGGGGGCTGTAATTGATGTAAATTTGTGCAATAATAATACCAACGATCCCTTCGCAGACCCCATTCCGACCCGAAACGAACCGACAAATTCTCTTCACGCTTCAACCCTTACCTGAAAAGGAGGCAAAATGAACACCCTCAAGAAGATCCTGAACTTTTTTGCGTGGTTGCTCACGCTCCTGCTGCAAGCCGCGTTGGGGATGGTGGCAGCAACGTTTTCGGTCGCCGTCGGACAGGGACGGATGCCCATCTCCCTGGTGTATACCGGACTGGGCATCTTGCTCGGCGTGTACCTGTTGGGAGCCCTGGCGATCGCCATGCGCAAGTCCATCCAACCCAAGAAATACCTGCCCCGCCTGGTCTTTGCCTTTGTTGGTATGCTGGGACCTATCCTGGTCTTGTACCTTGTAGGTAACAGCCAGGGCTATGACAGCGAGATCATAAGTGGTGGTCTGGGGCTGTTGATGACCGGTCTGGCAGTCCTGCTGGCTATAGTTGGTTTCCACCTGCCAGGGTGGTTCAGGAAAAAGTAATTCCTCTTTTGAACCCTGAAGAATGAAAAATAAACCTTCAGGGTCTGGAACCGTGTTGTCTTTTTGGATTGATTTTGTAATAATGATGTTCAACCCTGCCAACAGAGCCTTATTTCCACAGGAACAGGGGGGTAAACCACACAATTGGACCGTGCCATTTCGCACGAAATTGATCCTGGTTGATCGCATGTGGAAGAAACTACACTCCAACCGCCTGGCAATGTACCAGTCATGAGAGAAAAAATGTCTAACCGGCGGCAGCTGGAGCGCGAACGGCTTGAAATTTATCTGATATATCTTATCCTGGCGTACCAGCGTTTGAGCCTCATTGTCGGATTGCTCTTGCTGGCATATGCCAGCGCGAACCTATTCTTAGATCGAATTACAGGGTTTGGGGCTTTGATACCAGCCATTTTCCTGCTTCTGTTGAGTAATTCCCACAATGCTGTCGTCTACACCGCACGCCTGGGAGCATGGATTGGAACACTCTGGAGATACGATGACTGAGTCCAAGCCAAACACAAAGCCAGGTTAACTGGTAAAAGGAACACAAAACTGATCATCGTTGATGGACCCTCATCAGTAGGTAAATGGTTCAGCCTCCCGCTTGGCTTGCTGGCGATCGGCTTAATTACGAAAAGTGCGCTGCACCCCGTTGTGCCTGAATCGCATCAGGTCGCGGATGGTGTCCGGAAGGAAGATAACTGATGACTTTTACTGACCAACAATGGACCCCCGGTGATACCCTCGCTATAAAGCGGATCACAAGCCTGGATGTCTCACCCGATGGCAGGCGCCTCGCTTTCACGGTCATGCAGGCGGTGATGACCTTCGAGCAAAGCGAGTTTCAGTCCCAGGTTTATCTTGCCGATCCGCAGGGCAGCCAACCCGTCCAGTTGACTTCGGGCGAATGCTCCTCGTTTGCTCCCCGGTGGTCTCCAGATGGGCAATACATTGCCTTCCTCTCACAAAAAAACGTCTGGTTGTACTCGTTAAAAACAGGAAATAGTCAGCAGGCGACGGACGCTCCAGCGGGTGTCAGCAGTTTTAAGTGGTCTCCGGATGGAAGCATGATCGCCTTTACAGCCGCAGACGGTCTCACCCCCGCAGAAGTCCAGGCAGCCCAGGGAAAGAACGATCCCCGCCTGGTCGGCCAGGGCTTGAAGAACCAGCGCCTGCGCCTGATCTCGCTGGCAGAACTCTCGCACGGCCCGGTCAGCGGACGCCCCCTGACCGGGGCAGAAATGAATGTGGGTGCACCGGAAATTCCAGAGGCCTACAACTGGTCGCCCAATGGCGATGCCATCGTTTTCGCCCATTGTCCTTCTCCCCAGCCGAATGTCTGGCCGGGCACGCGCCTGGCTCTCCTGACCCTGGCAGATGGATCGGTCCAGCCTCTGGGCGGGCAGGAGACAACCGCTTTCAATCCCCACTTCTCCCCTGATGGTCGCTGGATCGCATACAAGGCCTACGACACGCCAGCCTGGGAATGGTCATCGGTCGTTCACGTTCTCTCCCTCGAAGGCGGCGATTCACATCCCCTGGCCGAGACCCATGACCGCCGCCCGGACCTGATCGGCTGGTCGGCAGACGGCCAACAGCTGTACTTCCAGGAAACGGTGGGCACCCATCACTACCTGGGAGCCTTGCCGGTGGATGGCAGCCCCCCCATGCTGCTCTTCGAATGGGAAGGCTGCATCGAAAACGTCCGGCTGAACCAGTCCCGCAGCGCCATGGGGTTCACGCTGCAGACTCCCAGCCAGCCACCGGAGGCTTATCTCACCCAACTGGTTGAGTTTTCTCCCGTGCAGATGAGCTGGGTCAACGCTGAATTCAGCCTGCTTCCCCTGGGGAGAACGGAGGTCATCCGCTGGCGATCGGTGGACGGGCTGGAAATCGAAGGGCTGCTGACTTACCCGGTCGAATACGAACAGGGCCAGCGCTATCCCCTGCTGGTCAGCGTACATGGCGGCCCTGCGATCGCCTGGATGCAGTTCTTCATCGGCCTGCAATCTTTTTATGGCCCGATTGCCACCTTCGCTTCCCGGGGCTATGCCATCCTGCGCTGCAATGTGCGCGGCAGCACCGGCTATGGCAAGGCTTTCCGCCGCGGCAACTACCGCGATTGGGGGGGAAGAGATGTGCAGGACCTGCTGGCAGGTGTTGACCATGTCATCGCTCTCGGCATTGCTGACCCGGAAAGGTTGGGTATCACCGGTTGGAGTTATGGTGGTTACCTGACCGCTGCCACCCTGACCCAGACCGGACGCTTTCGGGCCGCGGTCATCGGCTCCGGAATGGTGAACCTGGTCAGCTACGCCCTGGGCAACGACAGTCCCGATTACCTGCCCAGCCATTTCGGCGGAGAAGTCTGGGAGGTGGCCGATCTGCTGCTCGAGCGCTCCCCCATCACCCACGCTGACCGGGTGACCACCCCCACCCTGATCCTGCACGGTGAGAACGACCAGCGAGTTCCCATCTGGCAGGGATATGAATTTCATAATGCGCTCAAGCGCTGCGGCATCCCCACCCGGATGGTGATTTACCCCCGCAGCGGGCACGTCCCTTCCGAACCTAAAATGCTGCTGGATGTCATGGAACGCATCCTGGCGTGGATGGAGAAGTACCTGGTGCAAGAAGATCATTGATCCTTCTCAGATTATCTCTGCTTGGAGAATGAAGATGTGGAAGAAAAGAATTGGAAAACAATGGAATCCCAGAATGAGAATATCCAGAGAAAATTGAGAAAAATCCAGCTTCACAAGTATTCCTGGCAACAAACAGCAAGAAATGACCGGCTTTTCGCGACCCACCCCTGGTTTGATGGAGGCGGCCAGATGAACACCCTTAAAAAGATCCTGGACTTTTTTGCGTGGTTGCTCACGCTCCTGCTGCAAGCCACATTGGGGATGGTGGCGGGAATGTTTGCGGTCGGCATCGGCTAGGGAAAGATGCCCCTCTCCCTGCTGTTTACTGGCCTGGGCATTGTCAGCGTTTTCTTCCTGGTTGGGCGCCCTGGCGATCGCCATGCGCAAGTCCATTCAGCCCAAGAAGTACCTGGCGCGGCTGATCTTTGCCTTTGCGGGGATGCTGGTTCCAATTGCAGTCTTGATCGCGGTGGGTACCAGCCAGGGATACGACAGCGAACTGATCAACGGCGGTCTGGGGATGTTGATGACCGTCCTGGCTGTCATCCTCGCCATTGTTGGTTTTTATCTGCCCGGTTGGTTCAAGAAAAAGTAATTCCCCATTAAACCAGGAAGGTAATATAGAATCTTTGTGGGTCTGATAAGCAGGTGGTCGAATGTAATTTAATATAATGTCATTGCGAAGGAGCGGAGCGACTGTGGCAATCTTGTTTTCGATTGTGAGATTGCCACGACCTCGAAAAACATCGGGGTCCCGCAATGACCAACACAAGTTAAGTAACCTATGACGGTTTACTTGGTAACTGTCATGAAAACCACCTACCCGGGCAGAATACAGCGCCAACGATCCGCAATCGATGCAGATCAGGAGCAATCATGATGGATATTATTGAAGAAACCGCCAGGATGATCCTGAGAGGGAACCCCGGAGTGGTCGTGCGCCATCTCCTGCTGCGCGATGTTCTCATGTATGACCCCAGCAGCCTGGAACTGAAGAAAGCCAGGGCGGACCTGGAGTCTAGCCTGTGCCTGCAGGAATTGGAGCAGGAGCAGCATGCCGATGGAGGCTGGGGGGCTTTCCACTCCCGCAGCACGCTCAGCAGGCAAAAGGTGGCTTCCACGGAGGTCGCCGTGGAACGGGGGCGGGCATTGGGACTGGATGCCTCCCATCCGTTATTGAAAAGGGCAGGTGCCTACATCCTGGATATCCTGGATGGGA
>JBDRQK010000164.1:0-6342 GCA_043826315.1 Chloroflexota bacterium | reverse complement strand
GACATTATCCGGTACCCGTCGTGATTTTGGCATGATCAGCGTCAATGGACCAGGCCAGAAGGCTTCAGCCAGAACGCTCACAAGGTCGGAAATTGGGTTGGCGACAACCGCCAGATCCTCAAACTTGCTAATATGAACGATAAGCGGATCGTCAAATGGACGTTCTTTGGTTGTGAAGATGCGTTTTACTGCAACTTCATCCAAAGCATTGGCTCCCAAGCCATAAACCGTTTCGGTCGGAAAAGCAACCAACCCGCCGCGTCGGATCTCGGCAGCGGCCAGGGCGATTTTTTCCGGTTCGAGGTTGAACGGGTCAACATGCAATATTTTTATTGGCATCGGATTTACTTTGGAATAACAATCTTCTTAATAAAAACAAAGAAGATGAGAGTGACATTTCTAAATTAAAGAAATTCCAGCAGGTTGCGGAGCCTGAACGCTGATAAGTGTCAAATGTTAAACCGGACATGCATGATCTCCCCATCCTGAACTATATATTCCTTGCCTTCCAGGCGCAATTTACCTTTGGAGCGCGCTTCCGCCATGCTCCCCAAACCCACCAGGTCCTCATAACTCACCACTTCCGCCCGTATGAATCCTTTCTGCAGGTCAGTATGGATCTCTCCGGCTGCCTGGACCGCTGTTGCACCACGTCGCACTGTCCAGGCTCGCACTTCATCTTCACCAACTGTGAAAAATGATTGCTGGTTGAGCAGATCATAAGAAAGGCGGATCATGCGGTTCAGGCTTGGTTCCTCGATGTTATATTCTGCCATGAACATACTGGCGTCCTCAGGAGGCAGTTGGGCGATCTCCATCTCCAGTTTGCCCTGCAAGGATACCTGGATGCACGGATGGGCAGGGGTGATTTGTGGTGCAGTTTGCCCCTCACCCAGGTTAAGCAGGATCAAGATGGGTTTGCGTGTCAGTAAGCCAAACCCGGAAAGTTGTTTTTCATCCTCCGTCGAGATTTCTGCATCGCGCAGCGGGATCTCCTGCGACAGGATCTCAAATAATCGCTCGAAAAGACTGGTCTGGCGTTCATTCAGCACCTTGTCTGTGCCCCCTTTTTTTCGTTCATCTTTCAAGCGTTCCAGCTTGCGCTCAACCGCGATCATGTCGTTTAATAGCAGCTCGCCTTCCATTGCATACAGGTCACGCTCCGGGTCCACGCTACCGGATGGATGTGGAATGTTCTCGTCTTCAAAACAACGCAAAACATGTAGAAAACCATCCATCTGGGTTAACTGGTTTAAAAGTGTTCCTGAGATACCGCTTTTTGCAGCCCCACTCTCCAATCCGGCAATGTCCGCATAAGTTACTTTGGCATACATGGTTTTCTTGGGTTTGAACATGGCTGAGAGCGTGTCGATGCGCATGTCAGGTACATCCACCACCGCGGTGTGGACTTCAATTCGACCGGCGCTGGCAGTGGGTGGTGTATTGGTGCCGGTCAGCGCATTGAAAATAGTTGTCTTTCCAGATTGGGGTAAGCCTATTATTCCTAGTTTCATCTTGACCTTCTGAGCAGGAGTGTGTATACTGTGTGCGCTCGCCGGAGTGGCGGAACTGGCATACGCGCACGACTCAAACTCGTGTTCCCTTGGGATTGTGGGTTCGATTCCCACCTTCGGCATTATAACAGCCCTTGAGTTGGCTTGGAATGGCTCTTCAGAAATGAACCTGGAGAAAACCTCAATCCTATTATTTTCGTTGTCGGGGAGTAGTACCTGCCCCCAGGCAGGACAGGTTGTCGTCAACACGGAGAACATCTCCCGGTGACCTGTGCGCAAAAAATGCGAACGCGAGACCGCCATAATGGTAGGCTCGTGTTTTTTGTTGTATGTGAAAACTGGCTGCTGTGTTTATTCTGAGTTATGATTGATGAGATTCACAACCCTTGAAGAGGAGGTATTCATGCCTACCAAGAATGAGATCCTTGCTGTTATCCTGGGGGGCGGTCGTGGTTCAAGGTTATTTCCACTGACAAAAATCCGCTCCAAGCCGGCTGTGCCAGTGGCTGGAAAATACCGGCTGATCGATATTCCTCTCAGCAACTGCATCAATTCAGGTATTTTCAAGATAAATATCCTGACACAATTCAATTCGCATTCGCTGCATCGCCACATCAACCAGACCTACCTTTTTGATGAATTTCATACAGGTCATGTTGAGATCCTGGCAGCAGAGCAGACCCTTGAATCGGCAGATTGGTACCAGGGAACGGCAGATGCAATCCGCAAACAATTATTCCAGATCCGGGCTTCAAGGGCTAAATATGTGCTTGTCCTGGCAGGCGATCATCTTTACCGTATGGATTACGGACCCATGGCTGATTTCCATTGGAAGAACCAGGCAGATATTACCGTTGCGGTGCAACCCGTGAGGCGCGAGGAGACCTCCCGCCTGGGGATCCTTAAACAGGGAGAAGACGGGCGCATCCTTGATTTTGTGGAAAAACCCAAGGATGATGCATTTCTGTCCGATTTCGCCAGCCGGTCGGACCCCCAACGTCCTTTCCTGGGCTCCATGGGAATCTACCTTTTCAATTCACCAGTCTTGTTTGACCTTCTGAGCAGCAATCCGAAATTCGATGATTTTGGCAGTGATATCATTCCTCATGCCATCCGGAATTGTGCAGTTTTCGGTTATGATTTTGACGGTTACTGGCGGGATATTGGAACGATACGTTCATTTTACGAAGTGAACCTTGAATTAAGCTGTCAGAACTCTCCCTTTAACTTCTTTGATAACGAGAGCCCGGTATATACGCACTCACGCTTCCTGCCGGGTTCCGTCATTGAAGACAGCACGCTTAAAGATGTGCTCCTGGCAGATGGTTGCCAGATCCAGCAGGCTGAGATCACTCATTCGGTGATCGGTGTGCGCAGTATCATATCCAGGGGGACAAAGATCAAGGACAGCATCCTGATGGGTGCCGATTATTACCAGGCAAAACCAGATGAAGATGCAACTGAACCACCCATTGGCATCGGACCAGACTGCCGGATCGAAGGTGCGATCATTGACAAGAATGCCAGGATCGGTGCAAATGTGACCATCCAGTCGTTTCCAACCAACACCCAGATCATTACCGACAACTGGGTGGTACAGGATGGGATCGTTGTCATCCCCAAAGATGGTATCATCCCCACCGGATCAAGAATTGAACCAAGTGCTTGAACCAGCCCGGCCCAATATAATAATTAATGGAGACATTTAAATGAATTTACCCGACATCCAGAAAAACACTGCCAACAATCAACCAGATGCCTGGCATGCACTTACATCCCGGGAAGTTTTGGAACACCTCAAGGTCCAGGATAGCGGGTTAACCAGCTCGGAAGTTGCCCACCGGTTGGAACACTACGGTCCCAACCAACTGGTGGAAGGCAAGCGTACAACTTTCCTGGAAATGCTCTGGGCTCAATTTAATAATTTTATTGTCATTTTGTTGATCATAGCATCTCTTGTCTCTGGTCTTCTGGGTGAATGGGTCGATGCCTCAGTCATCATGGCCATCGTATTGCTGAATGCCATTCTGGGCATCGTGCAGGAGCGCAGCGCAGCTGAAGAATTTGCGGCTTTGAAAAAAATGGCTGCACCCGATGCCCAGGTCATGCGCGATGGACATCGTATCACCGTCGCCTCCAGGGAACTGGTGCCCGGGGACATTGTCTATCTTGAAGCGGGGAATTTTATCCCGGCCGATGTACGCCTGCTTGAAACCTTTAACTTGAAGATCGAAGAAGCCGCTCTCACCGGGGAATCACTGGCTGTCCAAAAGAATGCAGCCCTTCAACTGGAAGAGGAGATCCCCCTGGGAGACCGCAAAAACACCGCCTTCATGGGCACTACGGTCAGTTATGGCCGCGGACGTGGGGTGGTCACCAGCACAGGCATGCGCACTCAACTAGGGTTGATAGCAGAGATGCTGCAGCAGGTCGATGAGGAAGTCACCCCTTTGCAGCGCCGCCTGGAACAATTGGGCAAAACGCTCGGCGTGGGGGCTTTGGTGGTATGTGGGTTGGTATTTGTGGTGGCTATCATCCAGCACACAGACCTGGGTTTGTTGACGGCCGCTGGTGGTGGGATCCTGGCATATCTTTCCTCGTCCAAAGAAATATTGGTTGATACATTCATGGTGGCTGTCAGCCTGGCGATCGCAGCTGTTCCGGAAGGCCTTCCGGCAGTTGTGACCATCAGCCTGGCATTGGGAATGCGTGAGATGATCCGCCGCCACGCTCTCATTCGGAAATTATCATCGGTCGAAACGCTTGGGTCTGCCACGGTAATCTGCTCGGATAAGACCGGCACCCTGACACAGAACGAGATGACCGTCACCAGGTTATGGGTGGATGGCAGGTTCGTGGAGGTAACCGGCTCAGGTTACTCCCGTAAGGGTGAGTTTGTGGTGGATGGAAAAGCCAGCGATCTGAAAGAATTTCCAGCAGTTCTGACAGCCTTATGGGTCGGTGCCCTTAATAATGACGCCCAACTGGAGCCTGTGGAAGGAAATGAGCTCAGCTATCGCATTATCGGCGACCCGACCGAAGGCTCATTGCTGATCGCAGCCGCAAAAGCTGGTGCAATTTCCGTGGACCTCGGCGTATCCTATCCACGCCAAGATGAAGTGCCTTTCGATTCCGAGCGCAAGCGCATGATCACCATCCATGATATCTATCAGCCCAAACCGGGAGATATTTCGCCTTTCTACGATAACAAAAAACTGGGTTGGAATGTAATTGCCGTAAAAGGTGCGCCGGATGTGGTCCTGGATCTGTGTTCAGAATATCAGAGCATGTCCGATAAGCCTGAAAAACTAACGGATGAGATCCGCAGGAATATTTTAAGTGCCAATGATGACATGACCAGGGATGCTTTGCGTGTCCTGGGGGTGGCGTTCCGTGCAGTACCTGAAGCTAATGCTGTTGTCGAAGATTTGGAGAAGGACCTGGTTTTCGTCGGCCTGATCGGGATGATCGACCCGGCTCGCATTGAAGTTAAACCTGCCCTGGAGAAAGCCCGTCGCGCTGGAATACGCACGGTTATGATCACAGGTGATTTTCCCAATACTGCCCGTGCAATTGCCGAAACCATTGGTCTTTTGCGCCCAAAGCACAAGGTAATGACCGGTGCCGACCTGGATCTGTTGAGTGATGATCTACTTCAAAAAGAAGTGGTCATTACAGATGTGTTTGCACGTGTCTCGCCTGAACATAAAATGCGAATTGTCGACGCACTGCAAGCCAATGGTGAAGTGGTCGCCATGACCGGTGACGGAGTCAATGATGCCCCAGCCATCAAGCGCTCGGATATCGGTGTCGCCATGGGTATTACCGGCACAGATGTCGCCAAACAGACCGCCGACATGGTGCTTACAGATGACAACTACGCCAGCATAGTATCTGCTGTTGAACAAGGCCGGGTGATCTATAGCAACATTCGTAAGTTTGTATATTACCTGCTATCCAGTAACGTGGCTGAGATCATGATCATTTTCATCGCAACCCTGGCGGGGCTGCCAGCTCCGCTCACTGCCATCCAATTGCTCTGGTTGAACCTGGTCACTGACGGCGCCCCGGCCCTGGCCCTGGCGATGGAAAAAGGCGACCCGGATATCATGGAACAAAAACCACGTGACAAAATGGAACCGATCATCAATCGTGCCATGGGTTCGGGATTGGTTGTTCAGACCATCGCCCAGACCAGTGCTGTATTATTGGCATTTGGGCTTGGTTTGATCTGGCACTTGAAAGCTGGCGACATCATGCCGCTTGGAGTTAATCCTCTGCTTTACCTGATCCAATATGACTGGCGAGGTGTGGATGTTCAGACCGCCGAGACAATGGCATTCGTAACGCTGTCACTGTGTGAGCTTTTCCGTGCCTATACGGTCCGCTCGGAAAGGTCCTCCCTGTTTCGTATCGGGGTATTCTCGAATAAGTGGATGCAATATGCGGTAGGAGCCTCCCTGGCGCTGATCTTCCTGGTGGTGAATGTACCCTTCCTGCAACCGATCTTCAATACACATTTCCTCAGTCTGCGGGAGTGGGGTGTCGTATTTGGTTTGGCGATCATCCCGGCTGTTGCCGAAGAAATAACCAAATTCTTTATGCGTAGGCAAACCAGACTCACAGAAGATAACCTTGCAAAGGTTTAACACCTCCGTAAGGTTATTTCAGCCATGATCCTGAAGATCTTTGAGACCTCCAGGGTCTGTGATATTTTTTTCCATTAGCCCGTAAGGTAGAGATGATCTGACCCCGATAATTCACTTGAATGCTCAAGTGAAACCCAATAAAAAATCACTTCAACAGATACTTCTGAATATCAAACGAT
>JBDRQK010000163.1:0-27383 GCA_043826315.1 Chloroflexota bacterium | reverse complement strand
CGCATCGAAGAGCAACAGGAACAGGAACAATGGGAAAGCGATGATTGGTTGCGTGACGAAGACTGGGCTCGCGATCAAGGTTACTAAGATATTACTGAATTCGCCGTAACCACCGGTCACTAAAGGAATAGTGGTCGGTGGTTATTTATTTCCTGACGTTGTGGTGAATGAAACAGATGTTAGAACCGTCGTAGAGTTCTTTAACCTGCCTTTCCCTGAAGTTGACTCACCTCCAGGACATAACTATCTTTTGTACTTCATGATCTTGTCGAGCGGCCCGTGCCTGCGGTGCTCCTCCAGTAAATCATCATCAATGGTTTGAATGTACCTTCTTGTCAATTCCACGGAAGTATGTCCCATCATGGTCTGTAGATAGACCAGGTTCATCCCGGATCTCAAGGATTGTGTGGCAAAGGTTCGCCGGAGTGCATGGCAGGTGACATGTATTCCGGTCTTTTTCCACAACTTGTCCATGATAGTCTTGATGGCACCAGTTGAAAGTCTTGCACCATCAGCTGTCTGAAACAATGGATAGTTCTCATCTTTGTCAACGAGGGTTCTCTTGTAGGCCAGGATAGCTCTCCTGGCCGAAGCTCCTGCTACTACCGACCTTGGCTTACCGCCTTTACCTCTTTGTACGAATACAAGGCCGGTTTCAAGATCGACGTCATTCCAGTCCAAAGCAGCCACTTCAGATAGTCTCAACCCGGTATCCACCATCATCATCACCAGCGCTCTATTTCGTAGCGTTCTGCAGGCTTTGAGAACGATAGGTACTTGTTCTTCTGTCAGAACTGGTAGTTTCTTTTGATGTATCTTGGGCATGGAGAATTTGATGGGTGCAGCAATTAGATCGGCCTCCACCATAAAATTCATGAACGTCCGGATACAACGTGCATGGATGTGCACGTAGCTGTCGCTACCTCCGCCGTTGGCAATGGACGCCAGCATGCCGTTGATGTGGTTCTTGTTGATCATTTCGGGCTCTGTGACACCTTCTTCGATCCAGGTCGATACGATGTACCCGAGAATTCTATGGTAATAAAGCAGGGTGTCCTTAGAAACTAACATGCTCTCACGTGATAAAATGAAGTCATTATACGCGTTTCCGAGGTTATAGAGGGCTAGACTGGTGTTTTTAAGGATTGGACGTTTTTTGGTCATTTTGCACCACCATATATGGATGAAAAGTGCTTAAAAGTGGTTTTTTCTCCCCATATACCCTTGACCTGGCGTTTACGAAACGTCTGCTCTGCCGACTGAGCTACGGTGGCTTGGTTGGCGGCGGGGATTATACCAGTAGAATATTATAATGAGCAAGTAATATTGGAAATTAATATTCATGATAAAACTTAGGTATTCATAATGTTCCGAATCGCAATGTTGTCTTACCACACCTGCCCATTGGCAACTCTGGGGGGAAAGAACACAGGTGGAATGAATGTTTATGTAAGAGATTTAACAATAGCCCTGGGTCGCCTGGGTATACATGTGGATGTCTTTACCCGTTCACAGGATGAGCATGTACCTCATGTACTGCATGACCTGGGATTTGGAAACCGTGTTGTGCATATCCCGGCTGGACCAGAACATCCAACATCAAAGGATGAATTGGTCAACTATATACCTCAATTTGTTGAAGGGATAAAATCCTTTGCTTCGGAAAAAGGTCTTCAATACGACTTGGTCCATAGTCATTACTGGATGTCTGGTTTAGCAGGGAGATCATTAAAGGAATTCTGGGGTATACCCTTGGTGCATATGTATCACACTTTGGGAGAAATGAAAAACCGGGTAGCAAAAACACCTGCAGAAAAAGAAGATGGATATAGAATTGAGATTGAAAAACAGCTTTTGAATATATCAGATAGAATTGTTGCTGCTACTTTGGCAGAAAGAGCGCAGCTTGAATGGTTGTATAAAGCAGATGTAAAAAAGATCGATGTCATCCCACCTGGAGTAGATGTCTCACATTTTTATCCGATACCCGTTGATGAAGCCAGAGAATTTATCGGTGTAAAACCAGACGATCAGATGGTCCTTTTTGTTGGCAGGATTGAACCTCTAAAAGGTGTGGATACTCTTATTCAGGCAATGTCGTGCCTGAATTTGAGGGAGATTTCTGCCATTAAACCTATATCCCTCACTATTATTGGTGGTGACCCGGATGTAAATCCTGCTGACATGTCAGGCGAGATGACCAGACTGCAGAAAATGAGCAATGATTTGTGTATGGGGAAAATGATTGTTTTCCTTGGAAAAAGAGGGCAGGATACTTTACCTTATTATTATTCCTCTGCAGATGTTGTTGTTATGCCTTCTCACTATGAATCTTTTGGAATGGTGGCACTTGAGGCAATGGCTTGTGGAACTCCGGTGATTGCATCCCAGGTTGGCGGATTGGCTTTCTTGGTGCAAGATGGAATTACAGGTTACCATGTTCCTGATGATGATCCTGGTGAGCTTTGTGGACGTTTAATGGAATTATTGGGGGATCGTAAACTGAGAGATACACTTGGTTGCCAGGCAAATAATTATGCCCAATTGTATTCCTGGGAAAAAATTTCTGTTCAAATTGTTGAGCTTTACAAAGCGATTTTGTCGAAGAAGGTTTAAATTCCTAAAATACCCCTTGGTAATTATTTTGTTACTCTTTAACTTTGACGTAGAAAAGAGTCGATCCGTTGGATTCCACACTTCTTTGCTCGAAAATATCCTTGTAACTTGCTATCAAGCGCGATAGTTGCTTGTGCCCGTAAGTACGTGGGTCAAAGCCGGGATCCAGTTGATAAAGAGCATTTCCCATTACGGCAAGTAAGGACCAGCCATCTTCTTGAACTGACATTTCAAAGGCTTTAATAAGAGTTGGGATAGGCTCTTGATCGGGTGATATTTTTTCCTGGGTTTTCTGTGATTTTGTTCTTGGATTTTTTGTTTCAGTTACCAGGTTTTCTGTGTATACAAACACATCACAGGCATTAACAAAGGGTTTTGGGGTTTTCTTTTCTCCGATACCCATTGCGAAAATTCCAGTTTCACGAATACGGGTTGCCAAGCGGGTATAGTCGCTGTCGCTTGAAACCAGGCAGAAACCATCCACAACTCCTGAATGAAGAATATCCATGGCATCGATGATCATGGCTGAATCAGTTGCGTTCTTTCCGATCGTGTATCGGAATTGTTGAATGGGTTGAACGGCATGAAAGTTCAAAATATCCTTCCATGAATTCATGGAATTGGTTGTCCAATCCCCATAAATCCTGCGAAGGGTCACCAATCCATATTTTCCTGCCTCAACCAACATCTGGGAAAGCAAACTTGCTTGCGCATTATCCCCATCAATAAGAATGGCGATTTTATGTCGAGAGATTGAAGTTAATTGTTCATCTGGCATATACAAATTATACACCTTATCCTGGAGATTCATTTATTACTGATGGTAATTTTTCTTCTATCAATAATTACGGCGATGTGGACGTTGAAAAGTTTATCAGAAAATGAAAGATGTAAATTCATAGGCATAAGTTCGACCGGGAAATCGAATTTTCGTAACCAATCTGCAATTTATGAATTCGAACTTCTCCAGGAGTTTATGGGAGGATTGCTGATCGGTAAATAAGGAGCAGGTTGGGGTTAATTAATTTCGATCTGTGATTATCCACGGATAATTGAAAAAAAACGATCGTGGAAAAACCTGTCATGATCCAGGTTGATCAATTTCTGGATAGGGATTCTTAATTGAAATACAGAAAATAAAACGGGAAGATTTCAGTTAATATCGGGATTGATGGATTGGTGAAACTATTTAGCCAAGACACCAAATAATGAATAACCGAAAACCGGAAGAATTGAAACATGATTGTGTGCCCCCGGAGAGATTCGAACTCTCAACCACTGGATTCGAAGTCCATTACTCTGTCCGTTGAGCTACAGGGGCATTTGACCGGTAAGTATTATACCCTAATAATAATTCTCCTTTACGGTTCAAGTTTAGCATGTTATAATTATTTTTCGTGAATATATTCAGATGACTAAATAATGTAAGGATAATCCGATGGTAAATCTCGATCTCATTTTTCAAGCCACCAAAAACCCTAATATCCCAGACCTTTACCCTGGTGATGCTGTAAGTGTCCATGTTCGCATCAAAGAAGGTGATCGTGAACGCATCCAGGAATTTAAGGGAACCGTAATACGTATGCGTAAAGGTGGCAATAATGCCAACTTTACTGTTCGGAGAATTGCGAGCAATGGTATTGGTGTGGAAAGAACATTCCTAATTCATTCTCCTCGTATCGATAAAGTAGTTATTGAGCGTCACACACATATTAGAAGGGCACAACTTTATTTCTTGCGGCAGAGAACTGGTAAAAAAGCCAATCTTAAACAGCGATTTGATTAAATTAATTTTCTCTTCGAATGGCGCAGCGCATATATTGGCTGCGTCTTTAATTTAAAAATTTTAGGAAAAAATAAATTGAGTTCTCCCATTATTGGAATTACAACTTTTAATGATGAAACCAGTAAAGAATATCCCAATGTGTTATTGCATCGGGAGTATGTAAGGGCAATAATTAAGGCAAATGGGATACCTTTATTAATTCCATCTGGATTATCAGCAGATGCGCTTAATGAACTTCTTCCTAAATTGAATGGATTTTTGTTTTCTGGTGGGGGAGATATTTCCATTGATCAATATGGTGGACAATATCATCCACTTGTGGAAAATGTTGATCAAGAAAGAGATATTCTAGAAATGACTTTAATGAAAACAGTCATTGATCGAAATATTCCATTTCTGGGGATTTGTCGTGGGATTCAAGTTCTAAATGTGACCATGGGTGGAACTCTTTATACAAATATTGCTTCAGAAATGAATGATCCCCTCAAACATGATTATTATCCAGATCATCCCCGGAATAAATTGGTGCACAAAGTAGAATTAAGTTCTGATAATAAATATAGAAAAATTTTTGGATCATCAGTGCTTGAAGTTAATAGTTTGCATCATCAGGGTGTGAAAAAAATAGCTGAAGGGTTGAGCGCAATTGGGTTCGCTCCAGATGGGCTGGTAGAAGTATTGGAATTGACCGGACATCAATTTGGTTTGGGAGTGCAATGGCACCCGGAAAGTCTGCCTGACCATAGTGCAATGCAGCATTTATTCATTGCATTTATTGATGCTTCCCGAAGTGCCGCAAGAAAATGGAAGTGAATTTGAGAAGAAGCTCCCCAATTGGAATATTTGATTCAGGTGTGGGTGGGTTATCTGTATTGAAAGCTATTCGACAAGAATTACCACAAGAATCGATTCTTTACCTGGCAGATCAAATCCATGTTCCTTACGGTAAACGATCTCTGGCAGAGGTGCGATTATTTTCTACTGCTATAACTCAATTCCTGCTCGACATGGGTGCAAAACTAATTGTCGTGGCATGCAATACCGCATCTGCAGCTGCGCTTAATTACTTGCGGATTACTTTTCCAAAAATATCCTTTGTAGGTATGGAGCCTGCAGTAAAACCAGCAGCGGAGATTTCGCTTACTCGCAGGGTAGGTGTGATTGCGACCTCGGCAACATTTCAAGGTGCTTTGTATTCCTCAGTGGTGGAGCGGTTTGCACAGGATGTAATTCTGTTTCAGCAAACATGCCCGGGTCTGGTTGAGCAAATTGAAGCTGGTCATTTGGATTCGCAAAAAACGCGGGACATCCTCGAAAATGCTTTGTTGCCTATGATTGAGAAGGGGATAGATACCATCGTACTTGGTTGTACCCACTACCCATTCGTAATATCCTTGATCAAGGATATTACTGGTGATGGGATTCGTGTTATAGACCCTGCACCTGCAGTTGCTAGGCAAGTAAACAAGATGTTAAAAGCTGGATCACTGAACAATTATGATCTTGAAACCTTATCGATGAAGTTTTTTACAACCGGTGATCCCTTTCGATTTGGGAAAAACCTTCCCAAATTTTTAATTGAATCAGATGTTGTAAATAAGCTTATCTGGAAAAATGATCATCTCACACAAGAGGACAAATAGCTTTCTTGTTACTATTGGTGTTTGAATATTATTTTAGTCCGCTGGAAAAATATTTATACTTTGAAGCATTTCCGGAGATCCAACAAAATTCTTGAAAGTTAGCTCCCCATCACTAATATTTAATGTGCTACATAACTTCTTGTAAATTCCCAGGTAACTATCTTCAATATTAAATTTCCAACTCAGGCCTAAAATATTGGCGCATATCTTAAGAGAATTGATATCAGAGCTTTCAATCTCAATAAATATCCCAAAAGGAAGTTCATCCAACATGATTTGTGAATGGTTAAGGATGTAAACAGTTCGAAATTTTTCGTAGGATTGATAAACATGATATCCAAGTGCTTGAAGAATTAGCTGTGTCTTCTCAATATCGCTAATAGAGATTTCTATCTCCTGCCGAATCCGAACCCCATCTTTAATTTCTCCTGGTTCCTTATAAGTCAACCATTTTTTTGAATCCTGTCGGACTCGTAATACTTTAGATTCGTTGGATAGCCAGTGTTCTGCAGTATCATATCTATAATTAATTTCAAAAATACGAGGTTTCGTTATTCGAGCCCCTGATTGATTAAGACGTTGTTTTATGATTTTGATATTCTTAACATGGAACTTAACCTCAATTTCTTGGTTAATATCTTTGGACATTCTACTCAACACTCAATAATGGTTGGCGTTGTTCAACATTATCTCCTGGTTTCACTCTCACCCTCGTTAAAATACCATCCCGAGGTGATTTTAATTCATTCTGCATTTTCATGGACTCCAGGATAACCAAAACCTGGCCTTTAATAACAGGTTGACCCTCTGCAACAGGTATTGACACAACCATCCCAGGCATCGGTGATTTCAGGTGATACTCTGAGCTTTGACTAACTGTACTGCCTCCAGCTGCTCGTAATCTTTTTTCTCGTTCATCTTCCACTTTAACTGAATAGGCACGCCCCTGCAATAATACCTGATAATCATCTTCACCTGGGTAAACATAAGCTTCGAAAGACTTCCCGCTGATTAACAATGAGAAAACAGGTTGGTTGGCGATGGACATAAAATCCACTTCGAAGATCTGTCCATCAACTTTCACGTTGTGGTCATCGAGGATATCAACAGAATAATCCTTGCCATTTACGCTGGTAATATAATTCATGTTAATCTCCTAGCGGTGCATCCGTTCCCAACGACCTACCCATTTCCAGTTGCTAGTATCGCGTTCACCTCTCCGTACGATTTGAGCAGATTGTTCAAGGTGTTGGTGGGTCATTAATGTGGCAATGACGGCAGCTATCTTCATATTTGCTGTATTATTATCTTCCGGATCGTCCATTGAAAACCTTTCTTCCACAAAACGGGTGTCATATTGTCCACCCATAAAACGATGTGAATCCATCATACGCTGGTGGAAAGGTATATTTGTTCTTACACCAACAATACGATACTCTTCAAGTGCTCGACGCATTCGGAGAATTGCTTGACCACGGGACTCCCCCCAGGATACTAATTTAGAAATGAGCGGATCATAAAATGAGGAAATCTCAAAACCTGGATAAACACCAGTATCAACCCGGATACCAGGACCAGTGGGCAATATGCTGTGGCTGATCAATCCGGTGGAAGGGAGATATGAATTGTAGGGATCCTCAGCATTGATGCGGCATTCGATGGCGGCTCCTTTTTGGTGGACATCTTCTTGTGTGTAGGAAAGGTGTCTGCCTCTCGCAATGCGGATCTGCTCTTTTACAATATCAATGCCGGTAACCATCTCGGTAATTGGATGTTCAACTTGCAGGCGAGTGTTCATTTCTAAAAAATAATAGTTTTTATCCTTGTCTACCAGAAACTCGATCGTTCCTGCATTGACATAATCCACTGCCTGGGCTGCTTTCACTGCAACACTTCCCATTTCTTCACGAAGTTCCATATCATCACCAATAAAAGATGAGGGTGATTCTTCCAACAACTTTTGATGGCGACGTTGTAAAGAGCACTCGCGTTCACCTAAATGAATGACATTTCCATGTTGGTCGGCTATGATTTGAAATTCGATATGCCTGGCTCCCAGGACAAGTTTCTCGAGGTACACATTTCCATCACCAAATGAAGCCTCTGCTTCGCGCCTGGCAGAGTCTATCAATCCGGGCATTTCTTCCAAATTCTTTACTTCGCGCATCCCTTTTCCACCGCCACCGGCAGTAGCTTTGATCAGGAGAGGAAATCCGATCTCACTTGAGATCTTTAGTAAATTTTCATTCGATAATGATCCTTCCCCTTCTGTGCCTGGTACAACTTTAACACCCGCTTTAGTAACTGTAGCACGTGCGATGGCTTTATCACCCATGGCGGCAATTGCAGATGGTTTTGGACCAATAAAAACCAACCCTTCATCCATACATGCTTGTGCAAAATCTGCCCGTTCAGCCAGAAAACCATACCCTGGGTGGATCGCCTGTGCACCACTTTTCTTGGCAATAGCGATGATTTTATCCGCACGAAGATAAGATTCGCGTGAGGGGGCAGGTCCTAACAAATAAGCCTCGTCGGCATAGCGGACATGGAGAGCCTGTCTGTCAACATCAGAATATACCGCCACCGTTTCAAGCCCAAGCTCACGACAAGCGCGGATAATTCTTACAGCTATCTCACCTCTATTTGCAATTAAAACCTTATTCATGCCTTCTCCGCATTAAATTAGTTAGCAAAATAATTTTGGTTGGAAATCATCATAGAGGAATGTTTCCATGTTTTTTGGCGGGGTTTGAATCCCTTTTATTGGATAACATCTCGAGGGCATTAATTAAGCGTGGTCTGGTTTCTCGTGGTTCGATAACATCATCAATATAGCCGCGCGCTGCCGCTACGTATGGATTGGCAAATTTATCCCTGTAATCTTTTACTAATTCGACTTTTCGAGCTGCTGGATCTTCAGCTTCGCCAAGCTCTTTTCGGAAAATGATACTGACAGCTCCATCAGGACCCATAACTGCCAATTCGGCTGTAGGCCATGCCAGATTTACATCTCCACGGATATGTTTGGATGACATGACATCATAAGCCCCACCATAAGCTTTTCGGGTTATGACCGTCAATTTGGGAACTGTTGCCTCACAATATGCGTAGAGTAATTTTGCTCCATGACGAATGATGCCACCATGCTCCTGAGTAGTTCCTGGTAAAAATCCCGGAACATCTACGAATGTCAGGATCGGGATATTAAAAGAATCGCAAAAACGGACAAATCGCCCTGCTTTATCTGAAGAATTAATGTCCAAAACACCTGCCAACAAAGCTGGCTGGTTTGCTACAATACCTATGCTATGCCCACCTAGCCGGGCAAAACCAGTCACGATGTTTTGTGCGTAGGCTTCATGGATCTCATAGAATGTGCCGATGTCAACCACCATTTGAATAACATCTTTAATATTGTAAGGCTTGGATGGATCATCAGGAACAATTGTATTGAGTTTTTCATCCATTCTCAAGTTATCATCATTGGTTTGTATGTAGGGAGGATCTTCCATATTGTTTTGTGGCAGATAACCCATGAGTTTTTGAATTAAATAGAGCGTATCTGCTTCTGAATCAGCAGCCAGGTGGCAAACACCTGATAATTCTGAATGAACACTGGCTCCACCCAGTCCCTCAAAATCTATCTCTTCATGAGTTACCGTTTTTACAACATCTGGTCCGGTAACGAACATATAGGAAGAATTTCTGACCATGAATATAAAATCGGTAAGAGCTGGAGAATAAACTGCTCCTCCAGCACAAGGTCCCATTATTGCGGATATTTGAGGAATAACGCCTGATGCAAGGGTGTTCTTAAGAAAAATATCAGCATAAGCGCCCAATGAAACAACCCCTTCCTGTATCCGGGCACCTCCCGAGTCATTTAGCCCGATAACGGGTGCTCCATTTTTAATGGCCATATCCATGATCTTGCAGATCTTCTCGGCATGTACTTCTCCGAGAGAGCCACCAAAAACAGTGAAATCCTGTGAAAAAACATAAATAAGCCTTCCTTCTATGGTTCCCCATCCTGTTACCACTGAATCACCCAGATATTTTTGTTTATCTAATTTAAAATCGTGAGTTCTATGCTCAACAAATGCATCCGTCTCTCGAAAAGATCCTTTATCCAAGAGCAGATCAATTCTTTCTCGTGCAGTTAATCTACCTTTGTTATGTTGGACTTCGATTCTTTTTTCACCACCACCAGCGCGTGACTGGATTCGAAGTTTGTTCAGACGATCAATTTTGGAGTTTTCTGTCATGAGTTTCTCGCTGTTTGAAATAATATTGGGTGTACCTGTGATTTATTAATATTGAAACGAATAATAACATAAAGCCTGTCAGAACGATTGGAAACAAATGGGTGATTAGTGTCTTCTGGAAAAGCAATCGGTCAACCCAGTACCAGAGAGTAAATAGTATTGTTGCAAGTTTGATGAATAACAACCAACTGGATTTTCCTATAAAGAGACCAAAAATTGCAACCAGGCCAATTAAGATCCAAACCAAGCTTATTACAGACATAATCAGTGGTCCAGGCTGGGAATTGTAATTTTGAAGAATTTCCCAATTCGAGATGGTTTCATAAAGACGTAAACCATTCCATGTTGTGATGGTTAACACAGTCAGCGCAATCAAAGTTACGGGTACAGGTGGTTTTATCATCAAATATGATTAATAAATGACTATTGCAATCAGGGGGCAGCTTGGTATTGATAAAGCGCATAAGTATCGATATATTTAATAAATTCTACACGATCTGGAAATTCGAATTGATAAGGATCAGATTCCATAAGTATATATGGTTTGGCTAAAACATAATCCAGTCCCAAATTATCCAGAAATTCTCCTACCTTAAAGTTTTTCATTGCTTGAAAATAGGAATACGAATTAATTAAACCATCAAGATTCACGATCGTCCGATTCTTAATAAAATAACCGGTTGAACCTCCTCCCGTTAATCCAATGATTGCCCCTGGTTCGGTATTGTTTTCCAAAGAAGAAGCTAGAAATAAATAATTACCTTCATCTAATCCAGTGTAATTGTAATTGACCAGGTTAATTATATGAGTTACATATCCTGCGAAAATTGTTACCCCTAGGATTACAATCGATACAGAAACGACCAGGTTCTGGATAACTCGTTTTTTGATAATTCTTATCGTCAATTGATAAATAAGTATCAGGCATAAGATAGAAAAAATCAGCTGCGCTACCCAATACCAACTTCTGAAACCCACATAAGATCTAATATTATAGGTCCATATTTGCCAAAAAATTCCTCCCAGTATTGGTAATAATAATAGATTATTGAAGGATTCTTTGAAATAATTAATATTCTTAATTACGATAAAAGCAATGATTAAAAATGCGATTAAATGTATTAGGAAAAAAAATCTTGCAGGAATAATCGTTGCAAGAATTGAATTGATGGATGAAAACAGCCGCCATTTATCGACTCCAAACCCAATTGCTCCAGATAATGATTTTTCTGGTGCCCCGTATACTGTATACATTGTTCCCCACCATTGCTTTATTTGCCCACTGACGGGTAAAGCTGTCTGAAAAAAAACAAAATTGTATAGTGCATACACTATTAAGGTTATGAGGAGGATACCAAAATAAATAGATCCAGTCCGAAACCAATTCGGCCAATTTTGTTTAAGAATTTCAAGTGGGGTCTGATCAGCACCTTTATTATTCTTTGAAGCAATTTGTGCCAATAAACGAAAGCAAAAGACGAAAAAAATCGTAATTAAGAAGTCAATAAAGGGTAGGCTTTTTGGAAAAACGACTCCTGTTCTTAAGATCGTGATCAGAAGAATTGGAATTGCTGTGAACACCTCTGCGAGTGTGACAGCCATCATTGTTTTTCTTAGCAATTTCCCAATTGAATGGTCGCCGGATGGTTGGTATAAACCAAAGAAGTAATATATGGGAATCTTAATGATCAATCCTAACCCTATAAATATAAAAATTCCTGAAGAGAAAGTATGAATATCAACGAAGTTTCCAAGACGGATGAGCAGACTTATAAAAGCTGAGAAGATTATGAATAAAGAATCGATTACCAAGATATGACGAAAATTCGTGTTTGAAAAAATTAACCAGATCCCAAGCATGAAAATAATAAAAATATTATCTAATCTTGCAAGAAAAGCCAATGAAGCGACACCACCCGTGAAAACAAGGTCCCGAGTGGCTAATTTAGTATTTGAAAGGGATAAATTTGAAATATTACTAATAAGAAGGAAGAGGAAGAAAACACTTATACCAGTTTCGATGCCCGATTCAGAAGTGAATGAGTGTATCAGTGGAGTAAACGCCCAGACGATTGCCCCGAGAATCCCTGCACCTTTCGATAATACTCTGGATAACCAACGGTAAATTATCAACGCTGCGGCAGCATTAAGAACGCCCATGAAAAAAATCAGTATTCGAAAAGGTAGATATAGATCAAAGCGCGCCAGGCTGAAAATAGGAATACATACCAGCATCCAAAGAGGATGAAATCCATTGGTCGGGTTTATTCCATCGAAAGTGACTCCCAGTCCATTGGATATATTTTTTGCTGTATTAAAGTAATAAAATGCATCATCTGATTGAAACCAGTTCATTAAGCCTGTTTCGGAACTTGCAGCGGCATACGTGTGTGATAACAAGATTACGAGAATAAGTGCAACTTCGAATATGGGATACTTTTTCATCTCATTAACATCATTCGATTATTGATAAGATTACCTTACCCAAGTTTTGTCCTGATTCAAGGTGAGTATGAGCAGCACTCACATCAGCCAAAGAAAATGTTTTACTAATGGCTGGTATTAATTGGTGGGTGGTGACCAATTTCATCACTTCTGAAAAATCTGCAATAGTTCCCATTGTTGAACCGATGATGGTGAGGTGTTTTCCGAAGATAAAACGATTATCGATTTCAAATTTGGGACCACCAGTATTCCCGACGGTCAGTAATCGGCCTCCTTTTGCTAAGGCGCGAAAACTTTGTGGAAAGGTGGTGCCAACATTATCAACGACAACATCAACTCCACGTTTATTTGTTATCTTGTATACCGTTTTTGCCCAATCCTCTTCTTGAGTTCTTAAAATTAGAACATCTGCACCTAATGATTCTGCCAGTGCCAGTTTCTCAGATGTTGAGCCAACCACGATCGATTTTGCACCTATAAATTTGGCTATCTGGATACTGGCTGTGCAAACCCCTCCAGCTGCTCCAATGATAAGTACTGTTTCTTCAGGTCTAAGATGTCCTTTGGTAATTAATGAGTGCCAGGCTGTATGAAAAACCAATCCTGCTGCAGCAGCAGTTTGGAAAGAAATGTCTTCAGGAATATTAAAAAGTTGCCGGGATGGAACATTAATAAATTCAGCATATGTACCCTTTATTGTTTCACCCAGCAGGTGCCAGTTGCTGCACATATTATCTTGTTTATTCAGACAAAATTCGCAATTACCACAACCGATATTAGAGTTGATAACCACCCGGTCTCCTATATTCCACCCTGTTACACTATCTCCAAGAGCAATGATCTCACCAGCCCCATCTGCTCCTAATATGTGCGGATAATCCAATTTTAATCCTGGCCAACCGATACGTACAAGAATATCCATTCGATTTAACGCAGCAGCGTGCAATTTAACCATCACATGACCAGGTTTGTTGATTGGGGTGGGAAAATCAGTTAGTTTCAAAACATCTGGGCCACCATGCTGGTGGAAAAGGACAGCTTTCATTTAACTCCTGGATAGATCTTGGTATTTGTATAAATAGTACAAAGGTAGATTATTAATTCCATTCTTTACCGGAATCAAACTCCGGAGTAATTTGCTTGGACCAATGGAATTAAATTGCATGGGATGGGAGACAATTAAAGACAATTAGCACATTAGGGAATTGGCTTTTGGGTTGATCCCAACAGGTTTTCGAGATCAAATCCATCAAAATCAGGTACAAAAAATTGGATACATTGAATCGAATAAAAACCCAATGCTGATGAACTTCAAGAAATGCTTTATTCTTGCTCAAGTTGAGATTTGACATACAAGGCTAACCCTTAATCAAACTTACCTTTGCAATGAGTCAATTCTTGCCGGTTTAAGAAAACCGATGTCCTGCTGCTTATAATGAAATGTGGATGAAACAGATGACCGATTTTTGGCCATCCCGTTATTTATTGAGTTCGATTCGAGAAATAACCAGTCTTTGTATCTCGCTAGTCCCTTCGTAAATTTCGGTTATTTTTGCGTCACGGAAATAGCGTTCTATAGGTAATTCCTTGCTATAACCTATACCACCATGAATTTGAATGGCAGCATGGGTGACAAACATACAGGTTTCTGACGCAAATAACTTGGCCATGGCAGCATTAATCGAAAACCTCTCCCCTGTCTCTTTTGATCGCTCCTTTTTGAGAGCAGCATCATATATCAATAGCCTTGATGCCTCGATCCTGGTCTTCATATCAGCCAATTTAAAGGAGATCCCCTGATATTCACCGATCTTTTGTCCAAAAGCTTCACGTTCACGTGCATATTCAAGACTAGCTTCATATGCAGCCTCAGATATTCCTAATGCTTGGGAGGCTATTCCGATCCGTCCTGCATCCAGAACGGTCATGGCAATTTTAAAACCATCTCCTTCTTCCCCAATACGGTTTTCAACCGGAATACGGCAGTTTTCAAAGATTATTTCGCTGGTTGCGGATGCTCGAATACCTAGTTTTGGTTCTTTCTTTCCTCGAATGCATCCTGGAGTTTTTGCATCTACAATAAATGCGCTTATTCCTTTATTTTTCTTTTCTGGGTCTGTCATCATAAAAACAACAATATAATCTGCAATCGGTCCGCTTGTCACCCAGGATTTCCGACCATTTAATATATAAAAATCACCTTCCCGAGTTGCACGACTGAGCATTGTGCCAGCATCTGAACCCGACATTGGTTCTGTAAGCGAATAAGCTCCAATCGCTTTTCCAGAAGCAACGGGTTCGAGATATTTTTTCTTTTGTTCATCGGTTCCGAAGCGAATAAATCCATAGGCATAAAGAGAGTTATTTACAGACATGATCACGCCATGTGAAGCATCAACCTTACTGATCTCTTCAAGTGCCAGGACATAAGCCAGAGTGTCCATGCCAGCTCCGCCATATTCCTCTGGAACCTCTATCCCCATGAATCCTAATTCTCCCATTTTCTTTATTGTTGCGGATGGAAATTCCCCACTTTCATCAAATTCAGCCGCAATGGGCGCAATTTGCTTTTGGGCAAAATCCCGTGCAGTGTTACGGATCATTTCGTGTTCAGCACTAAATGGAAATAATTGTGAGGTCATAATATTCCTCCATATGTGATTTATAAGTTGCAATTATAGCATGGCAGAGAATTACAATTCATTAGGAAAACAGATTAACCATCCTGATAACCCCCAACTGACCAGAAAATATACCTATCAAAGATCAGAACTGCTTTTTGCAATTTGGACAGATTTTTTCATTCTTATTCAAAACCCAACCACAAATGGGGCAGGTAGTTGGATGTGAATCTCCCAAAGGAGCACCGCAGGCAATACAACTTGAATTGCCCAGTTCATTTCCGGTATGGCAATACTCACATTCCAGGCGTGTTAATTTATCCGAAAGTATCGTACTAGCCCCGGCTTGAGCAACTGCCCTGTGGATCGTTTGCCAAACCTTGTCTGTTATTTGCAGATTTTCGATATCCTGTGCTATGTCATCCAATCGCCCGAGTATATTCAGCGGATTGAGCATGGTGACAATTGCAGATTGTCCAAGGCTGGCTGCAACACCCAACCATTGCTGTTGACCCAGTTGGATCATTACACCATCAGTAATTTGCTTAATATTGATCGAAAGCGCTGTTTGACCTCCAGATCTGGACATCTGCCTGGTGGAAATTTGAACAGTAAGATCATCATTGTTACCAATGAGCTGAGTGCGAAGGTTTCCTTGGTTAAATTCTGAAATAAGTTGGTTTGCAACGTCAACCGGAGTGATATTTCCATGAAAAATTTGCTGTTCCATAAATTAGATTATAATCCTATTATTAATCATTTTGTCTGTCTGCTTAAGTAATTATACGATTCCAATCATAAAAAGTTGTCAATATGAAATTTCGGTTCAACTATTCCATCGCAAGCATAATGGTTTTAGGGCTTTTTGTTAGCCTATTCTTCTCGTTTAAACAATTTCCAGTTTTAGCTCAACAACCAACGGGTTCAGTACCCACTGTAACCGGGACCCCGTCAGGTCCAATTGCTACGGTGGTGAATGCAGATGGCGCCAATGTCCGGGCAGGTCCAAGCTCTGTTTACTATGAAAAAATTGGTCCCTCTTTAATTGATGGACAAAAGGTCCCTGCCTTGGGTCGATCACCTGGTGGAGACTGGATTCAGATTTATTACCTCGGGGTTCCTGGTAATGTGGGGTGGGTATATGCTCCACTGGTTGTTCTTTCTCCAGGATATTTACCGATCATAGAGCCTCCACCAACCTCAACGCCGCGGGTTACACAGGTTATCGATCCTACCTTAATGGCAGCATTTGCTGCAACTGGAAATTCAACTCAGCTACCTACTTTCACTCCTCCACCTCCCTTGGTCATACCAACATATGATAGCATTGATACTAAATTACCAAGAATCCCAATGGGTCTGGTGATTTTTGGTCTTGCCTTCGTCGGAATATTTGGAGCGGCAATCTCTTTCTTAAGAAGAAGATAATTATTATTTAAAAAAAATATGGATAAAAAAAAGAGAAAGCAGCAATGCTCTCTCCTTTTTATCACGAATAGTCATTTACTAACAACAACTGCCGCCATCTCCACCACTACCACAACCACTATCACAGCTACAAGATGAAGTAACATTGGGATTATCGACCAGAAATCCTTTTCCACGCTCATCATCAATAAAATCTAATTTTGCACCTTTTAAATATTCCAACGATGCATTATCAACAACAACTTTAATATTGTCAACTTTAATACTCACATCGGTTTCAGCAATAGCATCATCCAAGGACATCCCATACTGATATCCTGAACAGGTTTTACCAGATACAAATAGACGCAGTGCGTATCCCTCGAGATTGCGTTCATTGATCAGATCGTTAATCGCTGAAACTGCAGAGGGCGTTACTGTGATGGTGTCTGTTTCTACTACAGGCTGCATATGAAGCTCCTTTATTTAAATATTTGACGCATGTTATCAGAATTAGCGATGGTTGTCAACAAAATACGAAAAACACAAAATTCGAAAAAAATTTTATCAACAGTTATTTTAGGGGCAAATCAACTTTGTGTGCAATCCAAATGGATGGCAAGAATTGAAAAATATTGTAAACTATACTTATAATACTTC
The DNA here is from genome assembly GCA_043826315.1 of Chloroflexota bacterium. Taxonomy (GTDB): domain Bacteria; phylum Chloroflexota; class Anaerolineae; order Anaerolineales; family Villigracilaceae; genus UBA12087. The sequence goes on along the minus strand of JBDRQK010000163.1, from coordinate 9,937 downwards.
TTGAGAAGAAATTACTCGAGGTAAAAAATGACAGAACTCTTATATCAGATCGATAGTTACCTGGATAAATTCATCACGAAGATAGTAAACGTGGATATTGAATCAAGGGTGTTATATCTTGATCAGACAGCTTTTTATCCAGGTGGGGGCGGACAACCATGTGATCTTGGGTTTTTCTATGTCGGGGATGATAAATTTCCTGTCGATCGTGTAAAGAAACAGGGAGACGATGTGCTGCACTTCATTGGTGGGACCGACACTTTGCCTCTAATTGGATTGGAAGTTCGAGGAGAGATAAATTGGGAGCGGCGATATAATTTAATGCGCACACATACGGCTATGCATATCCTGTGCGGAGTGATATTCAGGGATTATGGTGCATCTGTCACAGGCGGAGAAATGGATCTTCTAAAAGGTCGGATGGATTTTGAGTTTGAGACGCTACATGGTGAATTGGTTCATATTATCGAAGGTGCTGTGAATAAGGAAATTGAGGCATCCCGGGAAGTTCGAGTAAAAATACTCCCAAGAGAAGATGCATTTTCAATTCCTGATCTAATCCGAACCAAGATCAATCTATTACCTGTAGGCATCGAAAATGTGCGTACTATTGAGATTGTTGGTCTGGATCTTCAGGCTGATGGTGGCACACATGTTCGAAACACATCAGAGGTTGGACATATCCGAGTTGTTGACTATAAAAGTAAAGGCGCAATAAATAAACGTATCTACATAGAAGTAGAGTAATTCTTCTCTTCTTGTAATCATTTAATTTGCATATTATCGATATAGGAGATGGCATGAAGGCAAAAGTGATCTTAAACCCTTATTCAAATCGATGGATTTCACAAAAGAGATGGCCCGAAGCTGAAAAAGCCCTTCATGAAGCCGGAATTGATTTTGACCTGGAAGTATCCGAATATCCACACCATTTAATTGATTTAGCTTGTGAGGCTTCTGAAAAAGGTTTTTCTCCGATTATTGCTGCTGGTGGAGATGGAACGATCGGAGATGTGGTGAATGGTCTGGCAAAAGCATCAAAAACAGAAACTGCGTTATTAGGACCTTTGGGGATCATGCCTCTTGGCTCAGCTAATGATCTGGTTGATAACTTGAAGATCCCAAAAGATCTGGGAGAAGCTGCAAAAGTAATCGCGGCTGGTAAAGTTAAGAAAATGGATATCGGTTGTGTAAATGGATTTTATTTTGCCAATAACTCTGCAATTGGATTGGAGCCCTATATTACTCTGAAACAAGAAAAAATAACCAGTATTAAAGGTATTGCACGCTATCTTGTAGCTACAGTTCAGGGTATCTGGGATAATCCTCAATGGAAAGCAAGTATTGAATGGGATGATGGAAAATTTGATGGGCCCGTCTTGCTTGTTTCTGTTGGGAATGCTCCCCGCACTGGAGGAGTCTTTTTCATGGCTCCGCATGCCGATCCTTTTGATGGAAAGCTGACATTTGTACATGGATATCGAAAGACCCGTGGACAAATATTCAAATTACTACCTAAAACGATGAAACCTGCCGAAGGTAGTTATGTCGAAATGGAAGGCGTCCAAGAGCATTTTGCTACCTGGATTAATATTAAGGTCGATCGACCAACTCCTGCCCACACAGATGGCGAGATCTTTTCAACTGAAGACCAAGAGTTTGAATATCGGATATTCCCGGAAAAATTAAATATTCTACTTCCATAAATGAGTAGGGAACATGAAAAGTCATGTTAATAGAAGTTTGGCGAAAGAAGGATTGAATTATTAAGCCTTGACATCCCTTTGTTTAGGGAAAAAGAGTGGGTAAACACAAACGAGACCTGCCAGGTCTCGTTTCTTTAATGGTGGGCGCGGAGGGACTCGAACCCACGACCTCACGGATGTGAACCGTGCGCTCTAACCAGCTGAGCTACGCGCCCTTTTTGTGTTCAGGATTATAGCCCAGGTTGAGGGCTAATACAAGGAAAACTGATCAAGGGAGGTAATACCAGGGATTTACTTTGCCAAAGACCGTGTTCATCAGTTCAAAGTGCAAGTGTGGACCTGTAGAGTTACCTGTACTGCCAATAGCACCAATGGTGTCACCCTGACTGACACTTTGTGAGCAAACAATATTGATGGATGATAAGTGAGCATATAAGGATTGCCAATCATTTCCATGATCGACAATGATCATATTTCCGTAACCATAATCGTTCCAGCCAGCATATACAATCACACCGCCATCTGTTGTATATACCGGGCTACCCAAGCCTCCAGCAATATCAATTCCACGATGGTTGGTTTCAGGGGAATAATCATAACCGGATAACCAGTGATTGATCGCGGGCCAGACAAAGGTTCCATTTCCAATGGCTCCTCCATTTACGATTCCACAGGAACCTACACCGAGGATTTGCGAAACGGCTGGGTTATCGCGTGTCATACCTACGGGAACACTCCAGGCGACATACTCTCGTTTTCCCCCCGGAATGATCAACCAGCTTCCAACGGGGATATTGGGATTGGCAAAGTCACCAATAGTTTCAATATCCAAGTGATTGGCAGGGTAATTGATTATTGCTTCCGGCTCGACACCATAATATTTCGCAACACTATTTAGACCTTCACCCGCTTGCCATTGATGATATGTTCCATCTGTTGGTAGAATATTTAATTCCTGACCAACCCTAAGACTGTGAGGAGTGTCCCTGAGAACTGCATAATTTCCCCACAATATTGTGGATGGATTCAATCCAAAATTTTCAGCAATTCCAAAAACCGAGTCACCACTTTGCACGATATACTTGATCGTTTCAAGGCGTGGTCTGGAAGGTATGCTGGTATGCAAAGATGTTTTCCGCGCAATACCGGCAACAGGTAAGATATTTTCCTGGTTGAAGGGGATAGGACGGATTGGCATTACGGTGGGGGTAGTGATATTGATGGATGAAGGTTTTTCAGGCTGAATTGAGGGACGATAAAATGTGCTCATCAACCATACCACCGTTACGATCATGCCCATTGAAAGTACATTGACACCGATGCGGACTGACAACTCACTCAAACCCAGTCGGGCCAGAAATTCAAACCATTTTGATATTAGGTTTGGTCTTTCTTGATAAATATTATTCTTTCCAGGATCAATTTCTCCACCCGTTTCTGTCTGGAGATTTTCTGAAGATTTCAAATCATTGTCCATTTCTACTCCGTTCGGCATAATATCATGTGTAAAGACAGTAGTCAAGCAATGATTGGGTATTGAATCAGTATGTTTTGCGTACGATTGAGGGCTTTAAGATGTGAAGTGACAAAACAGAAACCAGGCAAGCTATTCCACTTACAAGAGCAGCAGATGGAATTCCCCGGGTTTGAGCCATCCAGCCTATAAATAAACTTCCAAATGGAGCAACACCTTGAAGCGCCCAGAGATAAGTACTGAATACCCTTCCTCGCAGAGAATCGGGAATGTTGATCTGAATTAGCGTATTCATCAATGCCAGTTGAGTTACCATAGCCCATCCCAGTATGACCATTAGTAAATAATTGAGTGGAATGGATTTGGTTATGGATATTAGGATTAGACTTGCTGCAAAGATTACCTGACCAATTGCAAGTAAGACACCTTTGCGTTTTAAGCCACTAAAAAGGGAAATATAAACTGAAGCGATCAGTGCTCCTATCCCTTGAGCTATGTATAAAGCGCTATTTCGAGTTTTTACAATCGTTTCTGTATCTGATATCTGGTGGAGAACATCACGGGCAAGTGCAGGGATTTGTTGGATGAAGGGAAAGCCAAAAAAACCAATTAGCGCTGCCATCAAGATTACCAATCCAACTGTTGAATTACCGAGAATATATCGTTGCCCTTCTTTGAACTCTCTGATTAGATTTCGTTCTCCAGATGTTGTATTAATACTAACTGCTTTGAATGGTGTCTTAACAAAAAATAATCCAATGATTATAAAAAGATAACTTACTGAATTAAATAAAAAAGCCCAACCTTCACCCTGGTTCTTGATTAAAACAAGTACAACAGCAGATATGGATGGGCCAAGGACTCTGGCTCCATTGAATATTGCCGTTTGGAGAGCGATCGCATTGGGAAGGGCAGCCTTTCCAACTAACTCAACCAACATTGATTGTCTTGCTGTGATTTCGAAGGCACTTGCTGAACCAAGAATGAAAGCTAAGAAAGCAATGTGCCACATTTGAATGTGTCCAGTCAATGTGAGAATGGCGAGAGTAAGAGCTTGAAGTGCCATGATGAATTGCATGACAATAACGGTTTTTCTGTTATCCAAACGCTCAACAATTACTCCAGCAGGTAAGGCTAGGATCAGAGTGGGTAATGTTGCTGCAAATCCAATCAAACCTAGATCCAACGGCTTCCCTGTCAAGCGGTAAGCCAGGTAAGGAAGCGTTGTACTCTGCATCCAGGTCCCGATTAAAGACAAAAATTGCCCTACCCAAAAAATAGAAAAATCTTGTGAAGCAAGGGCGGGAAAACGTTTTGATAACTTCAACTAATTTTTCTCAAAATTAAAATTCTGTTCCAGTTAAACAATCTGGCCCATTATTTGCAGGATTATTAACATACGAAGATACCGGGGATGCTATCATTTCATCTGCGGGATAAGATTGTAATAGATCCTGAAACGTGGTTGATGATTGGGATGATGGATCCAGCCAAATGGAATATTTATCTATTGGCAGGATTACTGGCATTCTGTCATGAATGGGTGCAACTAAAGAATTAGGGATTGTTGTGATGATTGTACAGGATTTAATCTGAGATCCGTCCGGTGAATGCCACTCATCCCATAGCCCGGCAAAAGCAAAAGGTTTCCCGGTTTTTAGCCGAATATAGAAAGGCTTTTTGGCATTACTTCCCGGTCGCTTTTGCCATTCATAGAATCCGTTAGATAAGATCAAGCAACGATGGTGTTTAAATGGTCCTCGAAATGAAGGTTTCTCCGATAAAGTTTCTGCACGAGCGTTAATCATTCTTGAACCGATGGATGGATCTTTTGCCCAGGAAGGGATCAAACCCCACGTGTAATAATCTGCAGTGAAAGATGAATCATTGGGTACAACAAGAACAGGTTGAGTTGGAGCAATATTAAACCGTTGATTTATTGGAATATTGAATTTGAATTGGGGAAATGAATCCTGGAGGTCGGCAGGATCGATCGCCAGTAAAAAACGACCACACATTTTATCTCCTTAAGCGGCGAACATCTCCGTCGCGTGATGTAAATCCTATCGAATCCAAGTATTCCAATAACGCTAATACATAGCGACGGCTTGTGTTGAATAAATCGCGAGCTTCAGCCACAGTGATATGACCATTCATCTCAATGAATTCTCGAGATTTTGCGACGAGTGAATCGAAATCTCTTGGGAGGTATACGACATCTGCGGATACTTGTTTAAGTTCACCTAAATGGATCATTGCATTGAAAATATCTTCGCCCACATCTGTGAGGCATTCTTTTACAGTCGGTGGAGAAAATGGGGAGAGTTTAAATCGTTTCAGCAAACTTTCTATGGATGCTTGTTGAGAGGGGGTATATGTGATTTTAAAATCTGGTTTGAAGATAAGTGATCCTTTTTCTGTCAAAAGTTGGTTGGCAGCTAATCTGGAAAGGATGGAATTATAAATTGTTGTGGACAATTTAAGCCGGCTTTTTAATTCCTCGCGGGAAATTCCAGGTTTTAGGGGATACTTTGAATGGTAATCACTGAGAATAATTTCGACTTGGGTTGTAATTGAGTTCAATTGCTGAATTGAAATGACCAATTTTTCTTTGAGTGGCAGTTGTTTTTCACCGTCAAGACAAATTAAGGAACCGTTATTAACCAGTTCGCCAAAAGCAAGACCTACTTGGTTCTCGGATAATCCTGCTCGTAGGATTACATCTCCAAGTTGTGATGCACCGAGGACCAAAGAAGCTTGAAGTAATATATCCGCCGGAGAGCCTTGAAGCAGCGATTCGAGATTATCAATAACATCCTGTGAGAATCGTTTATGGCGGTATTTAGGATGAGGGTCGACTATAGTCCCTCCTCCCAAAGTTTCGCTGGGAGATGGTCTTCGTAAAATAAATCTATCTCCCCTTACAGCTATGACTGGCGACTGAAGTTCAAGTTGCAACCATCCCGATTGGCCTGGTTGAAGGATTTCAGTACCCAATAATCGAACTTTAGCAATAGTTTCAGAAGATCCAATAAATAATTTTGTTTCTACACCGTGTTTTATAGGACCGCTGGCATCTGAAAGAAGACGAAAATTGATGTCAAGCATTCGTGTTGGAGTATATTGACGTGGGTGAACAACCACCTCGCCTCGCTGGATATCCTCAACATCCAGTCCAGAAATATTGATTGCAGTTCTACTTCCAGCAATTGCAATACTTTCTTTTTTCTTGTGATTCTGTAATCCACGAATTCGTCCAGTTTTTTGACCTGGAAGGATTTCCACTTCCTCGCCGGAGCGGAATGTTCCGTCAAGCAAGGTGCCAGTAACAATCGTCCCAAATCCAGCGATGCTAAATACCCTGTCGATTGATAACCTCGGTCTTCCCAGGTCCGGGCGGATCGGACAATCCTGTAAAACTGTTGATAATTTATCGATCAACTCAGAAAGACCGATTTTTGTACGTGCTGAGACGCGAACGATTGGTGCATCAGCCAGAGAAGTGCCTGAAAGAGCAGAACGAATATCTTCTTCAATCAGGTCTACCCAATCAGGATCCGAAATTAAATCTATTTTTGTTAGAACTATGATCCCGTTTTGGATTTGCAGAAGATCTAAAATAGCAAGATGTTCACGGGTTTGTGGCATGACGCCTTCATCTGCGGCAATTACAAGGAGAACTGAATCAATCCCCCCTATTCCCGCCAACATGTTTCCAATGAAATCACGATGACCAGGAACATCAACAATGCCTATCTCCTCTCCACCTGGTAAAGTTAACCAGGCAAAACCGAGCTCAATAGTCATTTCCCGCTCCTGTTCTTCCTTAAGGCGATCGGGATGGATTCCTGTCAACGCGGCAATTAATGTCGATTTCCCATGGTCTACATGACCAGCAGTTCCAATAACTCGCATATTTATCTGTCTAGAGAGATCGCCCCATAATTCGTTCGTAGGCAGAAAGCAATTCGTGAATTTGAGCCAGAAGACCATGAAGATATTCTTCGTTGGCTTCTTTGGTTTGTTGGATTATATCCTGCTGAGTTTGTGCAAGGTCTTCAATTGGGGTCACACGTTCGTTTAATTTTTGTAAATCAGAATGTGTCTCCCGGAATTGCTCATCTTGAGAAAGAGTAAAACTGGTCCATCGCTTTTGATAATCAGCTTTAAATGTAACCCATTCTTGACGGAACCTGTCTTCAGAAAGACGCTGCATTTCGGTTATTTCATTAATTCTGCGCTCAAATTTCTGAGTAATTTCTTCATACATTTCCTGTGCACGCCGGACCGAATGTTGAATTGAATCCCATTCTTGAAGTTGCACTTCGATAAGTTGGGATTGTTTTCCCATTTTTTCAAATCTATCTTTTAATTCTTTTAAAATTTGATCACGGTCAATTTGTAGCAAAGATTGCTTCTCGATAAAAGATATTTGTGATTGTCGCCTTTCTGCTTCGCTTGCGGCAATTTCTGATAATCTGGAATCAAGTCTCCGAATACTATCAGGGAAAAGTTCAATTTTATTGTTCAACTCATCAACACGTTTTCTAACTGCGACAACATCTCCTTGAAGATCGATATTCTTTTTTGAATCCAGTTTTTGATTTTCTTCAATTAATGATATAGAGAGGCGAACATCTTTGTTTGTTTTAATTTCCTTGGCAATCTTTGCATCCAGTTCGGCTAACGATTTTGATAATCTCTGTTCCTCTTGAATCCGTGCTTCCAGTTTTCTCTTGATTTCAGAAGTATCTGATGATCTTTGAAGAACTTCGAGAGATTTATTGATGCCATCAAATTCCAGACGATAACGTTTATCAACCTCAACCTGGTTGCTTTTTAATTGTTTCTCTGCTTGGTCAATTCGTTTGAGTAGCTCTGAGCGATAATTTTCTACTGCTTTTTCAAATTGGTCAATGCGCGCAGATGTTGATGAAATTATTGAAATTTCATTGGTAATATCCTTCAATTGTTGATTGAATACATTATGGTTTGTTTCAAAATTGGCAAGACGATCGGTAATCTGGGCAAGTATGGCTTTGTCTTTTCTGTGTTCTTCATCCAACCAATCCAATTGTTTTATTAATTGCTCAAATTCCATTTTCTAACTCCAAATTTTTTTGCATTCCAATAATCTTGGAGGTCAGGATGAAGAAGTCTTGGTTTATAAGTCTTCATATCTTTATTCTCCATTACTTTTGATATATCACAACTGGCAAGATCATTTTTTATTTTGCGGTTGGATTATAGCATGCTCAGATGGATAATAATTTATAGAGAATGTTGCTCTGTGAAGATGTCGGTCATCTACCCAAGTGGCTGAACATTAGCGGAAAACGAATTGTCAAAGAAGTGATCCATTGGGGAATAATTCCAAATAGAATTAACATCAGAATCCCAAGAGAGAGAAAGATACGTTGAGGCCAACTTTCTTTAAACATGAATCTTTCGTTGGATGGAGCAACTAGCACTGCCAGGGAACGAATTCCACCCATGAGCAATCCAATGGTACCTATTGCAAACCAGATCGCCCCGGAAAGGGAGATGATTCCAAGCTGCTCCCATAAAGCTTGATGGATTGGAAAGCCAGCCAACAAAGGGACCCCAGTCAATGAGAGATGGGATAAAATAATTACCGTAGCAGAAAATGGATATTTTCTACCTAAACCTTTAACCATTGAAAATTGAGCAGATGAAGTTTTGCTTGATATTACAGATAAAGCTAACGCCCACAATAAATAAGCAAAAATTCGCGGTATGAAAAAACCAAAAAATAAATCAATCCCTCGGGTTCCTTGTATACTTAATGAAAGCAAGGAATAACCGGTTTCCATGATCATTGCATACGCAAATATTCTCTTAAAATCTTTTTGAAAACCTGCCCATATACCTCCTGTGACGATCATCAATAAACCTGAAGAGCGCAAGAAAATGGGTAAATAATTGGATTCGCGTATCCAGGAATAAGTATCCAGAAAATATAAACCAAACAACAATCCAATGGTTGGGAAAATCCATAAAATGAATGCAGCTGAAGATGGATGTGCTTCTTCGGTCAGGAGTGGAATCCAAGTATTAAATGGAAAAATGGCCAAAAGAAAAACGAATCCTAATCCGAGGAAAATAGCTGCCTGGCGAATAAGAGTCGTTTCTTCAGGTCCTGCGGTAATACCAGTTAATATCCAACCAGAGAAAAGAATGAAAGGCATAGCTAATGTTTGAAAAACAAGAAAGCGCATTAGTCCACGACCACGTGGAATATCGGACCGTTTAAGAAGAGGAACAGAAACCAGGACAGTGATTTCAATTAATAATGCCGCATATAAAAAAGGTTCAACTGCTAACGCGGAAATTAACAGAGAGATAATAAGCAATCCGGATGGTATAAGTTTATTATTGTCACCTGCAATTGAAGAACTAATAAACCAAAAAACGAGAGATAAATATAGGAAAATTAAAAGTGGTTGGTCAGTTGGTGTAAGAATTAAATGTCTGCCGAGAATGGTCATGGTAGAAGATATCTTTATAGACCAATTGCCGATGTTTAAAGGCGTTTCTATTGGTAACATCCAGGCTGTCAACGCTAAAATCACAGATATTGCTATTCCAAGCCCTATCACCAATCGTTTATAAGGCAACAACCATAAAATGAATCCAAGAACAAATGGAATAAAAATCCAAATAATCGATGCACTCAATCGACATTCTCCAAATAATCAGTATTGAGCATGTAGATCCCAACCAAAGATAATCCAAG
>JBDRQK010000162.1:0-3686 GCA_043826315.1 Chloroflexota bacterium | reverse complement strand
CCTGTCATCGGAGGAGCAGAGGTCCATGTGCTCGAGCTCAGCCGGGCTTTGCGAGCCATCGGGTTAACACCAATGGTTTGTACTGCCACATTTTCGGATAACGACTTGCAGGATGAAGAGAACCCGGTCACACGCATTCCTGCGCTGCATTATTCGGGTTGGAGCACCTGGTTGCGCCTGCCGTTTGCTGTGCCGCAGTTGCTGCGCTTCATTCGAAGGGTGGATGTGGTGCATTGTCATTACACCTTCTTTATGTCCATGCTGGGTACTGTCTTGGGAAAGTTGCTTGGCAAGCGCACAGTTGTAACCTTGCACGGGTTGGGTACCCTGGATTCTTCGGTGGGCAGTTCCGTCATGATGCAATTCTTCCGGAGGGTTTCCCTGCGATGTGCGCATAAGATCATTGCCACCAGTGAGGAAATGCGCTCGGTTGCCTTGCGCTTTGTACCGGCTGAGCGAATTGTCATTATTTCAAATGGGGTGGATACCGACAGGTATATTTCATTGCCAAAACCAGTCTCACAGGAATTCGTCATCCTGACCATGCGCCGCCTGGTGCCCAAAAATGGTGTTCAATACCTGGTGGAGGCTGCCCCGGCTGTGATCGCAGCCTTGCCGCAGGCATGTTTTTGGGTAGCAGGGCAGGGAAAGCTGGAAGATTACATCCATCAGCGTGTGGCAGAACTGGGAGTAGAGTCGAATTTCCGTTTCATTGGATTGGTTCCCCATACCCAAACGGCGGATTATTATCAGCAAGCGGACCTGGTTGTTTTTCCATCCAGCGCTGAATCCACCAGCCTGGCTTGCCTGGAAGCCATGTCCATGGAGAAGGCTATCGTTGCCAGCAACCTGGAAGCTTACCAGGAAATGCTTGGTGATCAGCAGCGCGGCCTGCTGGTGAATTTGTTTGACCGGATTGAATCAGACTATAATGCGCCATTAACCCTGCCGCCTGACCGCATCCAGGCTTTGGCCGAAGCCATTATCAAATTGGCCACAGATCCTGCTTTGCGCAGCAGACTTGGCAGCCAGGCGCGCCGATATGTCATTGAAGAATATGATTGGAAGCGAATAGCAGATCTGACAACACAGGCATACCAGGATTGACCCTTATCATACAATTGATCATCTACTTGTTGAAAGGCTGGTTGATTTGAACTTCACTGGTGAAGTGGGCGGTGCTTTTCCGTCGTGTCGAGAATATAAAAAGCTTGACCTTCATGATTTGGTCCAGCCCCTGCACTTGAAGGCAGTTACAGATTTGTTTCCACTAAATAAAATCGATTACTCGACCACAATTATGGAAGATTTAATCAATTCGCTGGTTGAATAATTCTTGCGAGTATTTGAATGAAAATTATTTATATTTCAGCTGGTGAAATCCCATCCAACAAAGCCAACAGCATACAGGTCATGAAAGTATGCCAGGCTTTTGCGCGCCAGGGACAGACAGTTACATTGCTTTCTCCTTCTGCAAAAACAGGTGAGCCTGACTGGCACTCACTTTCTGTACACTATGGGCTGACAACCCCTTTCGAGCTTCAATTCATACACCTGCAGTCTTTCTGGAAACGGCGCGACTTTGCCTGGAAAGCAGTTTTCAAAGCCCGCAGCCTGGGAGCGGATATGATCTATGCGCGTGCCATGCCACCCGCAGTGCTTGGGCTGCTGCTGAGAATCCCTGTCATCCTGGAAATGCACCAACTACCTGGCGGTACTTTTGGTCCCTGGTGGTATCGCCTGTTCCTGATGCTTTCAGGGCGTAAGCGTTTGGTACCCATTACACGTGCTCTCAAGCTGGCTTTGGAAAATGAATTTCAGCCCGTTTTACCTGAAAACCAGGTTATAGTTGCTCCCAGTGGCGTCGACCTGGAGCGATATCTCGACCTGCCAGATGCACAGACAGCCCGTTCACGATTAAACCTGCCTTCCGGGTGGACAGCTGTATGTACAGGTCATTTGTATGCCGGGCGTGGCATGGAGCTTATCCTTGAACTGGCTGGGCGTATGCCGGATGTAAATTTTGTATGGATCGGTGGGACTGTGCAGGATGTAAAAACCTGGCGCAAGCGGATAAGTGCCTTAGCATACCGTAACGTAATCCTGACAGGGTTTATTCCAAATAGTGAACTGCCTCTCTACCAGGCAGTAGCTGACGCCCTCCTTATCCCCTTCAGTCGCAATTTATCCACCTCGGGTGGTGAGAATACTTCAGATGTATGCAGTCCGATGAAAACATTTGAATATATGGCTGCCGGACGGGTCATTTTAAGCAGTGATCTGCCAGTGCTGCATGAGGTCTTGAACGATACCAATGCTATCTTTTGCCCTCCGGAAGATGCGTTAGCCTGGGAAAAGGCTCTGCGCAGGCTGCAAACGGACGCAAGCTCAGGACAATTGCTGGCGATCCAGGCTCGCCGGGATGTGGAAAAATTCACGTGGGATGCGAGATGTCGATCGATATTGGCAGGATTTATGGAAGGTCCTCTATGAACAAGATAACCAGGATGGACCTGCTTTGGTCCGTATTGGCTGGATCCGGTCTGGGTTTGTTGCTTGCCATCCTGGATGGACAGGGAATTTGGTGGCGCAGCTGGTTGGCTTTCGGTATTCTTTCCAGCCTGGGTTTGGTCTTGCTCGTGGTAATTTGGCGTTATGCGGGTTCAGCGCGCTGGCTGGGAGTGTTGCTGATCCTGGCTTTTGGGCTGCGCCTGGGAATCGGCGTGAGCCTGTCGACCATCCTGCCTGTCAGCGGGTATGAGGAAGTGATTCAGAACGCGGGCTATACTTCAGTGGATGCCTACAAAAGGGATGTACAATCCTGGGAGCTGGCAAGTTCCAATCACCAAATCCTGGATGCTTTCAATAAAGATTATGCCGTTGATCAGTATGGCGGGTTGGAGGCATTGAGTGCCTTGGTGTACCGCTATTTGAGTCCGGATGCCCATCGCCCATGGTTGGTTATTCTGATGGCTGCCAGGATATCAGCGTTGGGGGTTGCGATTCTCTGGTTGGCAGTCCGTCTTGTATGGAATGAAAAGCTTGCAATGCTGGCTGCATGGGTTTTTGCCCTTTATCCTGAAAGCCTGTGGTTGGGTAGTTCGCAGATGCGAGAACCCTTCCTGCTGACATTCATTGCCCTGGCGTTCTGGGGATTGGCAATATGGCAGATCAATCATGACCGGGCAGGTCGGGTTTGGCTGGAACTGGGGCTGGTCGGTTTGTTGTTGTTTTCTCCGGGGGTGTGTTTGTATGTGATCATGGTCCTGGCGGGCTGGGTCTGGTTGAGAAAAAAACATTTCAATATTCCAGGGTGGGGATTTGCAATGGTTGGCGGGGTGCTTGTGATTGGCGTGCTGATACTTTGGGTTTCCCTGTCACGGGGAACTTTGCAAGATGCTTCATTGTTGGAAACACTGACTGGTTGGTTCAGGCTATCTGTAAATTGGGATGTCTATCAGTTGGAACGCGATTCCGGTATGGTTCAATATCTGTTCAAATATGTTTTTCCCGAGCAGCTAAAAGTTCCCTTCATATTTGTTTATGGTCTGCTCCAGCCTGTTATGCCGGCGGTCTTATTTGATTCATCCAATTTAACATGGCAAATTATTGGAATCTTGCGCAGCCTGGGCTGGTATATGCTGCTGCCCCTGCTGATTTTCAGCCTTGTTCCTATTTTGAGATCG
>JBDRQK010000161.1:0-3896 GCA_043826315.1 Chloroflexota bacterium | reverse complement strand
ACTGTCATCTGCGGGGGCAGACCTGGTGTGGACACCCTCACCTGAAGAAATGTATCCGGATGGTTACCAGACCTGGGTCTCGTTGGACGAGTTGGTAAAACCGTTGGAAGGCGCTATGCGCCCGGGTCATTTTAGAGGCGTTGCAACCGTGGTCAGTAAATTATTTAACTGTGTTCAACCTCAGAAGGCATTTTTTGGACAGAAGGATGCCCAGCAGGCGGCCGTAATAAAGCGGATGACGGGTGATCTGAACTTCCCGATCGAATTGGTCATCTGCCCGATCGTGCGGGCTGAAGATGGGCTGGCACTTTCCAGCCGCAATGTCTATCTGAATGCCGATGAAAGGCAGGCAGCCAAGGTTCTGAACCGATCATTGAAGGCTGCCGGGGCAGCTTATGAAAACGGGGAAAGAGATGCCGGCGCGCTGCGCCGGATAATGACAGATATTATCAGCGGTGAGCCTTTAGCCCGGCTGCAATATGTTTCCTGTGCGGATTATGATTCTCTGATGGAATTGGAAGTGTTGAATGGCAAAGCTTTGTTATCTATGGCAGTGTACTTTGGAAAAACAAGATTGATCGACAACCTTGTACTGGAGTAAACTCTGGAGAGGTTAGATCTGGGTGTAATTCTCGACCGGCACTACAAACAATGTGGCACGCGTCTCGTCCCCTTCAGACTGGGCTGTATTGGTGCGCATGATCTGAATAGCTGTCTCAACGCGATCAACCTCCAACCCAATTAATAATGTGACCACACCTCTGCGCAACCAGCCTCCCGTTGAGGCGATGCGGGTAACTCGAAAATCTTCCGAGGTCAGAGCCTGGGTCACTTTTTCTGCATCCGAATCCGGTAAAATGGCAATGATCAGTTTCATGTTAGAGCTCCTCAAATCGATCCACCGGGAAAGTGAAGATCGTAGCCCCGCCGACAGTGATGGGTATGGGGGAAGGCAGTGGCAGGGGAGAACCCTCCAGTGGGACGGCAAGATACTCCACACGTTTATGGCAAGTATCATGCAAGATACTGATGATGGTTTCCTGCAAATCATCCGGTAATCCGATCAACAGGGTGGCATTTCGTCTGCCTAAAAAACCTCCACTGCTGACCATGTGTATGACCGGGATATCCATCTCCTTTAAAGTACGCAATGCCTGGTCCAGATCCTGATCCTGGACTACAGCCATCATCAGGCGGTGAATATTGGTATATCTCATAGCCTAAACTCCGTTATGGAAGAGTCGGTCGTTTGGATGTTCTCTGCTTTATTTTACCATCTCCTCATTCGAAAATAAATAAAAAATGTAGACTGGAAGGTGCCGGGAAGGATCTCATAATTGTTCGAATTTATCCACTTTTAGTACGAAGATAGTAACTTTTTTGATACTTGGATCAACGGAAGGAGCACAATGTTCACGTACCATTTTCATGGCTCGCTCGACACTTCCGGCTTCCACCCCCATCAACAGGGTGGAGCTTCCCCGGCGCATAAACCCGCCACTGGAGGCAATGCGTGTGACGCGATAACCTTCATTCAATAGAGCTTTCAATAAGGATTCACTATCGGTATCATTCACAACAATGATGATCAGCTTCATATTGTTAGAATTCGTCATAAGCTTCAACCTCAAATGTAAAAATGGTCGCCCCGCCTATGGTTATCGATGCTGGTGCCGATAGAGGCAATGGTAAATTTTTCATGGGCTGGGAGAGATATTCCACTCTTCTCTTACAACTGTTCTGTAACACACTCACAACAGCAGCTTCCCGACCTTCCTGTATTCCGATCAGCAAAGTCACATTGCGGCGGCTGAGAAAGCCTCCGGTACTTGGCAGACGGGCAACCGAGAATCCAAGGTTGCTCAATCCACTCGCAGCATTCTCAAAATCCTGTTCCTGGATAATAACTGCCATCAAGCGCTTCACCAGCAAAGAAGAAGCATCACCACGCAATATATCTGGCCAGTTTAAATGTTGTTCAGTCAGGGCAGTATCAATTTCATTGACCAGGAAAGTGTATGTCTCTTCCGAGATAACCCCATCCCGCAAGAGACCACTTAATGCACTGCGCTGTGCCCGTAAAGTCTCGCGCCGGGCGGTATCCAATTCCTCTGCCTCCACTGTCGGGTCGGAGGCAACCACTTCACGAACAGCATCCACCAGCATGCTGTTCTGCTTTTCCAGAACGCCGGAAAGTATCTGCCAGGTATGTTCGGATATGATCCCCTGGTGGCTCATCTTTTGCAGATAATCATATGCTGCCCGTCCAGCCACAAAACGGGCATGGCGGCGTTCATATTCATCCTGCATGGGTGTTCTCCGTATCAGTTGCAGGCGCTTCACCAGTCCATCCATTGAAAAACCCTGTACCAACAAGGTGAACAACACCACACCAAAGGCCATCGATTGAAGCAAAAAACGTTGCTCGCCTACCGGACTGACACTTGGAATGCTCAATGCCAGGGCCAGGGTGATGGCACCGCGCAGGCCACCCCAAAACATGACATGTTTCCACTTGTTGGGTATTCCTTTTCCAAAAATTGAGAAGCCATATATCCCGACCATCCGGGCAATTAAAACAGCCAGAATGGCAATGGCGATGGATTGCCAGTTTGCAAATAACAACTGTAAATCGATGGTCATTCCAATCAGCAGGAAAATGACCGAGTTAGCCACAAAAGCCAGGTATTCCCAAAAATTAAAGACCACCATGCGCGTGGTGGGAGACATACCTTGCGGACCGATATTTCCATTCACGATCCCGGCAGCTACTACAGCCAAAATGCCGCTGAAATGAAATTGTTCTGCCGCCAGGTAGGATCCAAAAGCCAACACAGTTGTCAGGGTGGTTTCCACCAGGGGGTCATCGATGCGGTTGATCAGTTGGGAGATGATCAATCCGAGGACAACTCCTACAATGGCACCACCACCTGCCACCCGGATAAAATTAGCAATTCCAGTCACCAGGGTGACCTGTTCACCTTCAAAGCCTTGCAAGCCAGTCACACCGGCAAAAGCCAGCATGATATAGAACAGGACGATGGCAGTGCCATCGTTGAACAGGCTCTCACCTTCCAACAGTACTTGCAGGCGTTTGGGAGCCCCCATACTGCGGAAGAGGGCTACCACTGCCACCGGGTCAGTGGCAGACACCAAAGCACCAAATACCATCGCTACCGGCAGGGAAATATTGGTGGCCAATGATGTTAATCCTGAACCCCAGGAAACCATTGCACCCACCAGTAGGGTTGTGATGACAACACCGGGGACGGCAAAAAGCAGGATCAACCAAAAATCCCGTTGCAGATCCCGGGCTCTCATATGAAAAGCCGCTTCGAACACCAGGGGAGGCACCAGCAAACCCAGTATGACTTCCGGAAGAATGGGATTTTGGGAAATATCCAGTAATTGCTTGAGAAAAACGTTCGCATCTCCAGAAAAAAGAACAGGAGCAAAAAAAGCCATTGCCAGACCGATCAGCACCAGTCCAACTGTATAGGGAATGCGCATACGACGGGCAGCCACAGCTACTGCAGATGAAATGATCAGCAGGATCAAGACAGAAGCAACCAGCAGAGTAATAAAGGGTAGATTTCCAATAATATCCATTAATACTATTTTATCCTATTCTGAGATACCACTTGAGAAATTCTGTTATGCAAAAATTTTTGAATAATAATTGATCAAAGAAAACGAAAAGACTTTGATCAAAATTCGACCAATAATTCAGACTAATAGTTTGACACCAGGCAGGCAGCCGGATCTGTCACCCGGATGTTCTGTCCATCCGGGAAGGTGATGTCGGTGAACGCAGCCTGACGGATCACGGTCAAACCCCTGTATCTCAGGGTTACCGACCAGGGAAACGGGTTGTTTCCTGCCAGGTGGACTTTATT
>JBDRQK010000160.1:0-2960 GCA_043826315.1 Chloroflexota bacterium | reverse complement strand
GGGATTTTAACTCTATTACTCTCGAAGCTGATGCTGCTCATTTAATGACAGATGTTTGGACTTCTGCAGGTGTCATAATTGCAGTGATTGTTGTATTCTTTACCAAATGGACTATTATTGATCCATTGATCGCTCTGGTTGTAGCTGTCAATATTGTCTGGACCGGTGTTTCCTTGATACGCAAATCGATTTCAGGGTTGATGGATACAGCTTTACCTTCAAAGGAAACCAATGAGATTGAAGAAGTTTTGGATAAATACCGCCAAAAAGGGATCCAATTTCATGCATTGCGAACAAGACTTTCTGCCTCGCGGAGATTTATTTCCCTGCATATTCTTGTTCCAGGAGAAATGTCTGTGCATGATGGACACCATATTGCCGAGGATTTAGAAATCGCCCTCCTAAATCTGTTTGATGAAGCTTCGATCTTTACCCACCTGGAACCGATTGAAGATGAGATTTCTTCGCAGGATATCCTATTGGATCGAGTGAAAACTACCAGGGATAAAGAACAACTTCCACAAAAAGGCACACAATCCGAAAATGCAATCAGCCTTGTTGACAGGGATTAATAAAACTCCACAATCTTGGTTACGAAAGCACTGTGTTGATTATTGATCAATAAAGGATTCTCCGAGAATAATTGGATCCCAACCTTAAGGTTGCAAGTTTTCCCAGGCTTTTAATTTTTCATCCATTTTCTTTTGTATGTCCGTATATTGGTTACCCCACTTACGCACCAGAATGGAATCTGCAGGTGGATTTTCCAATTTCAGCCCAATCTCTGCGAGTTGGGATTCAAGATCTGAAATTGCATTTTCCAATTCCTGCAGCTGTGCAATTCTTCGACGCTCATCTTTATTGGACGAAGATGATGAATGGCGAGTTCTTGTTCTATCAGAATTAGCTGGGTTATTTACCTGTTTTTCGATTTCTAATTGTAAATTAGCCAATCTTTCCCCTTCTTCTTTTCGCTGGCTATATGTCCCATTAAATACTGAAAGGTTCGATTCGTCTGTTTCCACTTCCCATATCTGGGTAGCAAGAGCATCGATCAGGTAACGATCATGGGTAACCAGGAGGATGGTTCCCTTGTATTCATTTAAAACTTCCTGTAATATCTCTTGTGAAAGGATATCCAGATGGTTGGTAGGTTCGTCAAGAAGCAGCAGATTGGTTTCTAATAATGCCAACTTTGCCAGGGCTAATCGCCCACGTTCCCCACCTGATAACACCTCTACGTTTTTGTAGACATCATCCCCGGAAAAAAGGTAGCGACCGAGATAATTACGAACTTCATGTGGCAGCATATTTTCCGCCACCGATTGGATTTCCTGGATAAGAGAGTTTTCTGGTTTCAAATCCTCATGTGCTTGGGCAAAATAGCCAATTTGAAGGCTGGCTCCCAATATAACTTCGCCACTGACAGGTTGAATTTGACCAAGACAGGTTTTTAAGAATGTTGTTTTTCCGGCACCATTAGGGCCGATCAGGGCAGCACACTCGCCGCGACGCAATTCGATATTTGGTGCTTCAAACAAGGTTTTACCGGGATAACCCACCTGTAAATCTCGTGTTCGGATCACAAGTTCACCGGAACGTTGTTGGGATTGAATACGCAAGTGCAGTTTTGGAGGGCGATGGTCAGGTAAATGCAGTGATCGGACCCGACGGTCTGCCTCTTCCACTCCAAAGGGGGATGTTGAGTTGTTGACTTCGTTACTTAGCTGCATCCATGATTTGGATAAAACCTTATCCATGCCGACTTGTTCAATGGCTTGAACAATGCGAGTAAGGCGTTTTAATTTTCCTTTAGCCTGTAGCGTATTCTGACCAGATATATTTTTCTTAATATATTCAATATCTTTGATTAATTTCTCTTTTTCCGATTGAAATGTTTCTTGCCTTCGTTCCCAACGAGCTGTGCGTTGTTCTGTATAAGCAGAGTAATTTCCTTTATAGGATTCTGTTCCTACCGAGGTCATTTCAAGGATCCCGTTAGCGACCTTATTCAGGAAATATCGATCATGGGAAACCATGACTGCAGCGCCTTCCCATTGGCTAAGATATCCTTCAAGCCACTCGACTGCTGCGATATCCAGATGATTGGTAGGCTCATCTAATAGTAAAAGATCCGGGTCTGAAAGAAGAAGCTGCGCCAGAAAAGCGCGTGTTCGTTGCCCACCTGACAAATGCTCCAGAGGCATATGGTAATCCCTCTTATTAAATCCAAGGCCAGTTAGAACCTGGCGTATTCGGGTTGGGTATGAATAACCTCCTTTGCGCTCAAATTCCTGTTGCAAGGGACCATACTTGGATAACGCTTGCTCCGCATGTTCACTTTTAGCCATCAGGGCTTCCAATCGGGTGAGTTCTGCCTGTGACGCTTGAAGCTCCGAAAAGATTGACAGGCAGGCTTCCCAAACGGTGCCTTCCATTTCAAATTCAGCTTCCTGGGGTAGATATCCAATTCTTATATTTTTGGCTTGTGTGATGGTTCCACCCGAAGACTCTTCTATCCCGATTAGAATACGAAGCAAAGTGGTTTTTCCGATCCCATTTGGTCCAACCAAAGCCAGGCGAGAACCATGAGGAACAGAAAAACTTAGGTTGGAAAAAATATCTTCCGGACCATAAGATTTTGAAAGATTGTTTGCACTTATTAAAGACATGGTGAAAGCATATTATAAATTTTGCAAAGTTAATCTTAATCGGTCTTCGATGTTATCCGGTGCATCTTTGGGTAAATTTTGGATAGCCCGTTGGGCTTCGACAACACTATAACCTAACGATGTCAATGCTTCAAGAACCTCCGAATCTACATCAGACATGGCTGCGATCCGCTCGAGACCACTGACTGGTTTCATACGGTCTTTTAAATATAGGATGATCTTTTGGGCAGTTTTTTTACCCACTCCCGGAACTCTGTTCAGGATTTCATACTGATCGTTGTGGACAGC
>JBDRQK010000159.1:0-7975 GCA_043826315.1 Chloroflexota bacterium | reverse complement strand
CATTCAATTGGAATCATTTGTTCTGTTCCAAAATTCTCCGGAGCAACCCAGGGTCATCCGTAAATATTCCATCCACTTTCAAATCAAGCATGTGTCTTAGGTTTTCTTCACCGTTAACAGTCCAGACATTAATACGCTTTTCTGCTGTATGCAGAGCAGCAATAAGATCCTGGTTAACATCTGCAATGTTAGGATGTAGAGCTTGAAATTTTCTTTTCCAACCAGATTTCCGTGGAAAATAGCCCATCCACCCTGAAAATGCCAGCAACCCACACGGCACTTCAGGTAGCAACTTCCGTGAAATATTAAGGTTTTTTTCCAGGAAAGATGAAAATAATATTTGATCTTCTAAATCATAGAACTTCACAAGCTCAACAACTTCTTTTACCAATCCATCAAATGGTGTAGAGTAGTTCGTTAATTCTACATTCATCAGAATTTTTTTACCAAATCGTTCAAAAACATCAATCAGAGTAGGAATTCTTTCGCCTGTAAATTTATCCGAGTATTTAATCCCCGCATCTAATTCTTTTAATACACCCAAGGGGAGATTTGCAACTTTTCCTGTCCCATTCGTTGTTCGATCCACAGTGGGATCATGAATAACCACTACTTGATGATCTGAGCTAAGTTTTACATCAAACTCAATGGCATCTGCCCGATGTTTAATTGCCAATTCAAATGCAGCCAGCGTATTTTCTGGTGCATATGCAGATGCACCTCTGTGTCCGATAACGAGTGGTCTCGGCCAGTCATTTAACATTTATAACTCCACAAAATATGATTGAGCAGCTTTGTCAAGTAATTCCTTATTCATAACAGGTTCGGTTGCCTGGTAATGAGCGATATCCAGAATCTGATCACACAAATCTCTTGGATGGGATGCCCTCAGTTTTCGGTTCCTCTTGATATACCATTCCTGAAGCAAATAAGCTAAACCCTGTTCATCATAAATCAGGCCCTTTTGCTGAGCAACTCTTTGAAATATTTCTCGATACTCTTCAAAAGATGGATCTTTAATTTCAATTTTGTGGCGTAAACGTCTTAAGAAAGCTTCATCAACCAGGTCACGAGGTGGTAAGTTCGTTGAGAAAACAACCAAAACATCAAATGGAATTTCCACTTTTCTGCCTGTGTGTAAGGTAAGGAAATCCACCCGATTTTCCAGTGGAACGATCCAACGATTAAGTAGATCGCGAGGTCGAACTTGTTGACGACCAAAATCGTCTATTAAAAGTATCCCTCCATTGGCTTTTACCTGAAATGGGGCTTCATAATATTTATTGGTGTCGTCAAAGACGAGATCCAGACCTTCGAGTGTTAATTCACCTCCAACGACAACAAATGGTCTCCTGATCTTTATCCAACGAGGATCGCGACGAACACTTACCCGCGCAGATCCTGTGCCATTCGTACTGGTTTCATCTTCTGGTGCACGCTGATGGTTAACTGAATCAAATAATTTAACAACCTGACCACCCAGGTACAATGCATAAGGGATATACATGGTTTGGTTTAAAGCCATGTTACCAAAAGCCCTGGCAACACTTGTTTTTCCATTTCCCGGAGGACCATAAAGAAAGATGGATGTCCCCGAATTTAAAGCAGGACCCAATTGTTGAAAAGTTGCTTCGGATAATATTAAATGAGATAATAGTTGCCTCATCAGGTGAGAATTGACCATGATACGTCCGCGACTTTGCCGCCGAATTGATTCGTTATAGGTCTCGATGGGCACAGGTGCAGCACCAGCATATTGACTTCGGTCCAGCGCCTCTCGAGCCCGAAGCACACCTGCGCTTGTTATTGCATATTGATACGAACCATCTCCCAGTCCCATTTGGGATGACTTTACTTCAATCAATTTCTCACGCTTCAATGCTTCAAGGATCTGATCAACAACCCCGGATAATGGAAGCGCTAATTCCTCAGCAACTTTAAATCCAGTCATATACCCTTGGAAGTACATTATTTTCAACGCCAAATCCTGCAACCAGAGGGCTGAAAGTCCTGTATCTTCCAATTTATTTATGGGTGACGGTAGAAAAGGAAGATCTTGTGAAGATGATGGTTTGTCTGATGTAGGTAATGACATATTATCCTCCTCCCAGGGAGTCTCATTTCCTGAATTATAGCATGCTGTTCTATAGATTTCCCGGAAGGTGAACTTAATATCCGATGATTATCAAATTTTTTTTATGAATGGTGATGATGGATCTAAAAATATTACCAGAGATATCATATCGGGGAAGATAGAAATTGATTTATCTCCAATTGCTTTTGCATGAAAATATCTTGGTTAATGTAATAGCATCCTCACATTGAAATTAGATATCCAAAGAGATATACCTCTTATTCAATATTCCGATCTATTTTCTAATCTACCTAAACAAACAAGGTAAAGAAACCACAGGTAAAATATTATTGAGGCAAAGAAGAAAGTCTCTACTCTAATGTGTTAATAATTTGGGAGAAATCTATCTTTACAAAGGAGGTCATTATTCGAAGAATTTCGATTGTTTGGTAAGAAAGCAAAGAAATACTGAGCTCCATAATCGCTTTTCCCAGGTGATTTTTCAAGAGAATAGAAAATTAAAATTATCGGAAGCTTTTAGCGCAATTTAGACACATTGATAAAGCACACAATAATTATTTATTAATCGGGTCGGAAATTTAAATGGTATCAGATAGTTGAACTTCTAGTCTGATTTTTCTGATGGTCGGATATCACGCACTTTTAGTTGCAGGTTTTTTCGCCCATTAAATTCATTCTCTTCAAAAGTAAATAACAAATCTACATAAACAGGTAATGAAGGTTGAAGGTCTCCCAATCTAAAAGCAATCGCATCAAAGTGTGAGTATTCATCTGTCACACTTAGCTTGAGATGTTTTCCGTCTCTCCCGACCACCCGTGAGCCCAGAACACGTACGCCTTCACTGACAAACACAGGTTCCGGATTTCCATATCCGGTTGGTTCAAACCAGGTTAATTGTTCCAATAATTTAGTATTTAATTCTGAAAGGGAGACCTTTACATCTGCTGATAATGATGGGAACAATTCCTTTTCTTTCAGCATCTGTTCGGCAATGGAATTAAGTCTCTGTTTAAGTTCAGGAAGATTGGAATTTTCTACAGTAAACCCGGCTGCTGCTGCATGTCCACCATGTCTTATTAGCAAGTCTTTACATTTATCCAGGGCTTCGGTTATATGAAATTCCGGGATACTCCGGCAAGAGCCTCTGGTGTTGACTTCTCCTTTACTCGCCACGATGGCAGGGCGATAGTACATTTCCGAAAGTCGGGAAGCCGCCAAACCAATTACACCAGGATTAAAATCAGGGTCAACCGCAAACAGCAAAAATGCATCCGGGTTGTCATCAAGTACCATTTTTTCAGCTTGTGCCTGCATGGACCGTGTTACTAGCTGCCTGTCATTATTTTGAATTTCAAGTTTTTGCGCCAATTGACCAGCTTCAAAGACATCGGTCGTATTTAGCAAATTATATGCTGCCAATGCTGATTCCAGTCTGCCGGCAGCATTCAAACGCGGCCCAAAACCAAACCCGATATTACCTGCATTAATCTTACTCAGATCCAAACCTGCCACTGCCGCAAGTGAAAAAATACCTTGTCGTTGAGTCTGGCTAAGCTGACGGAGTCCTCGCCTCACCAAACTACGATTTTCCCCAATAAGAGGTGCCAGGTCTGCTACAGTTCCCAATGCAACCAGATCAAGCAGATCGTTCTTATTAATACCATTGTCAGGAAACCTTTCCAATAATGCCTCTGCGATCTTGAAAGCTACCCCCACTCCGGCAAGATCTTTATCTGGATAGAGATCACCTGATTGTTTAGGATTAATAATAGCAAACGCCTGAGGTAATTCCTCACCAGGATGATGATGGTCCGAAACGATCAGATCAATTCCCAGGTTCTTCCCGTATTCAATTTCATCCAGCGAACGAATTCCGCAATCAACTGTGATCACAACTTTGGAACCCTCAGCTTTAATGGTATCCAATGCTTCAAAATTAAGACCATATCCCTCATCAAAACGATTGGGAATATATTCATGGACAAGAGCCCCCATGGATTTAAGCACTTGCACCAATAACACTGTTGCTGTAACGCCATCAACATCATAATCACCATAGATTACAATAGGCTCCTGATTGAGGATTGCATTTTCCAAACGGTCAATTACTTTCTCCATTCCTTTCAACTGCCAGGGTGATGTATCAAATGCAACGGAAGCTTTGAGATAAAAACGCGCAGCATCGTCCGATCCGTATCCCCTGTTAAATAATAATTGCCTGATGATCGGAGGAAATGCCTTAAGTGCTTCTTCGGCTTCAGGAGTAATGCGGGGTTCAATTTGCCAGCGTTTCGAATGGTTTATGGTCAAAGTGTAATCGCTCCCTGTTTTTCTAAATTGGCTTGAGTATAGTCGCTGACGAAAGGCATGACAAGATAATTGCCTTATTTTCATCAATCTCAGAAAAAGGATCCAATAAAAACTGAAAAGACCTGTATTCTAAGGCTATAATGGTACCATGTTTGAATTTGATATCAAAGCAAAGAATGGAATCTCGCGTGCTGGAGAATTTCACACACCTCACGGTCTATTATTAACCCCTGTCTTTGCTCCTGTCGGTACCCAGGCTACGATAAAAACTGTGACACCAACACAGTTACATGAACTTGGCTCCACCCTGATTCTCTCGAATACATATCATCTTTACCTGCGCCCCGGTGATGGAATTATCGCAAAACTAGGCGGATTACATGAATTCATGCAATGGCCACATCCGATCTTAACAGATTCAGGTGGGTACCAGGTCTTTTCACTTGCCAAGACACGTAAAATTGATACCGAAGGAGTTACTTTTAAAAGCCATTTTGATGGATCCATGCATAGATTCACTCCGGAAATATCCATTCAGATCCAGGAGAACCTTGGAGCTGATATCATAATGGCATTCGATGAATGTGCTGATCCGCATGATCCTGTCTATATTCGTACAGCTATGCAACGAACTCATGCCTGGGCTGAACGAAGTTTAGAAGCCCATTCTCGGCAAGATCAAGCCTTATTTGGGATCATTCAGGGTGGTGTTGATCTTGAACTCAGGATTGAATCTGCAGATTATATCTCCTCACTTCCCTTTCCAGGAATTGCCATCGGTGGTCTTTCCGTTGGTGAAACCAAACAGGAAATGTACAATGTCCTGGATGCCATTAATCCGCATTTACCTGAAAACAAACCTCGCTACCTGATGGGTGTAGGTACTCCTGAGGATCTTATCAATGGGATCGCCCGAGGAGTTGATATTTTTGATTGTGTTCTGCCAACAAGACTTGCACGTCATCATTCTGCATTTTCTAAACAGGGGCGGATGAACATGATGAATGCCTCATTTGCATCCGATTCACGCCCTATCGACAGCGATTGTCTTTGTTACACATGTCAAAAATTCACGCGCGCTTATATCCGACATCTTGTGGTTGCGAAAGAATTATTAGCCTCAACTCTACTCTCGATCCACAATTTACATACACTTGTTGAGCTTGTAAAAGAAATAAGAGAAATGATTATTCGTGGAGTTTTTGAAGAAAATATTCCTATGTTATTGGATAGGTGGAAAGATAACGCCAATAAAGCAAAACTATAATATATCCGGAGTATAAATAAAATGAATTTTGTCCAGGCAATGATATTAGGGATAATTCAGGGATTAACCGAGTTCCTGCCCGTATCCTCAACCGCCCACTTATTGATCGGGCAAAAACTTCTTGGCATACCCGCAAATGATGCTGTATTCTCTTTCCTTGTGATTATTCAACTGGGTACGATCCTTTCCCTGATCCTTTTTTTCAGTTCTGAGCTTTGGAAGATCACCCTGGCTGTTTTTTCCAATTTAAAAGGTTTAATGAAGTTTCAGGCACTCCCATTGGATGCACGCATGGGTTGGTATATTTTACTGGCAACCTTACCAGCTTTAATTGCTGGAATATTTCTTAAAGAGGTGCTCACAAAGCTCTTTGCGAACCAGTATCTTGAAGCATCCATTCGACTTCTGATTGCTGCATTTCTTATGGTACTGGGTGAACATATGGGGAAGCAAACACGAAAATTGGATTCGATCAAATGGAAGGATGGATTGTTCGTTGGTTTAATACAAGCGATTGCTGTTTTTCCTGGTACATCCCGTAGTGGAGCCACCATCAGTGCTGGATTACTGAGAAATTTAGATAGACCTTCAGCTGCAAAATTTGCTTTCTTGATGTCTGTTCCAATAATGGTAGCTGCTGGAGCTTTTGAATCCATCAAACTATTTCAGAATCCTGTTTTCTCTCAATATTTGTCAGCCATATTTGTCGGTTTTGTGACAGCTACTGTTGTAGGCTGGTTTGCTGTGCGCTGGTTCATGGGATTTCTAAGCAAGAATTCATTAAAAGTATTTGCACTGTATTGCTTGATAGCTGGTTTGATTTGCCTCTTATTTTCTTTCTTCTAAGGATACATGAATGATCAATTATGATGAATATCTGCCTTTAATGTTAGCCTTATTAAAACGGTTGGTAGAAACAGAATCACCTTCCCACGTAAAATCCGCTGTGGACAATGTTGGTAAGATCATTGTGGAAGAAGCTAAATCATTGGGAGGAAAAATCAGTATTATTCAAAATGAAACTACTGGAAATCACGTCGTTGCCAGGTTCGACCCACCTGCCTCAATTAAAAAGAACATCAATGATGGAGGTTTCCTGCTTTTGTGCCATATGGATACTGTCTTCCCACTCGGAACATTAGCCCATATGCCATTCCACGAAAAGGATGGGAAAATCCTCGGACCGGGTGTTTCAGACATGAAAGCCGGAGTAGTCATTTGTCTGACTGTTTTGCGTGCATTATTGGATAATGATCAAATGCCTTCAATCCCGATTACCGCATTATTCACTTCGGATGAAGAAACTGGCAGCCTTACATCCCGAAAATGGATCGAAGAATTGGCGAAAGAATCACAACTGGTTCTTGTTCTCGAACCAGGGATGCCAGATGGTTCAATTAAGACCTGGAGAAAAGGTGTTGGTGATTTCCACATCGTTGTTCATGGGCAGGCTGCTCATGCAGGAGGAAACCACGAAAATGGCAGAAATGCAATTGAAGAGCTTTCTCACCAGGTTTTGGCAATACAAGGGATGACAGATTACAGTCGTGGAACGACCCTCAATGTAGGTGTAATACAAGGCGGAACAGTGGTCAATGTTGTCCCCGAAACCGCCTGGGTTGATGTCGATCTGCGTGTGATGCAACCTGGCGAGGCAGAACGTATTATCGAGGTTTTAAATAACTTGAAGCCTGTTATAAAAGGTACCTCGCTTGAAATTACCGGGAATTTAAATCGGCCACCGATGCCATATAATGAATTAATGCAATCCACTTTTGAACATGCCAGAAAAATTGCAGCCAGAAATGGCATACCCCTTACAGCAGCAGGAACAGGAGGTGCGTCAGATGCAAATTTTGTTGCTCCGCTTGGTATCCCGGTTCTGGATGGGTTAGGTGCTATCGGGGGGGATTATCACTCTGAAAAAGAATATATCATCAAAGATAGCTTGGTACCTCGTGCCAGGTTGCTGGCAACGCTGTTGCAAAATTGGTAAGATTTTTATATTTGATGCTCCTAATGAGATATCACATTTTGGAATTAATATCCAGGTTTGATATTTAATAAGGAGTCCAATAAGACGAACAGTATATGGATCACTTATCTACTCAAAATTTTAGGGGTTTTTTCATTCCAACACGTAGATCGTTCAAAAGCTCTGCCCGCCATTAAAACCTTTGCTTCCGACCATTCCGGGCCGGTGATCTGTAACCCGATTGGCAATCCCCCAGTTGAAAAACCACAATTAAGGGACATAGCTGGTAAACCAGCCAGGTTAAAGGGAGCTGTAAATCGGGTTAAT
>JBDRQK010000158.1:0-13028 GCA_043826315.1 Chloroflexota bacterium | reverse complement strand
CGTACGGATCATGGTGGCGGTATCGAACAGGCCATCCACAAAGGGCAGACGATAGATATCAGCTGCCACATACGTATATTTCGGGCTGCGCCCCAGGCGGGACTGGGCTTGCTGTAATTGTGTGCGCGAGTAATCCAACAGCACGATGCGTTCAAACCCGGTATAGCGTGGCGTATTGCGCCCGGCACCGGCTCCCAGTTCCAATAACAATTGGCCACTTTTGGGAAGTAGTCGTTTCAGGGCAATGGCTTCGGCGCGATCTTCGTATTCCCGCAACCCGTCACCCCAGAAGGATGCCTGGTAATCCGAACCTTCGTAATCGCAGACTGGGGGTTTAGTCATCCGCTCCGTTGCCGCGCCCGATGCCCTGGTAGGTGAAACCCAGGCTGATCATGTACTCCGGATTGTAGATATTGCGCCCATCCAGGATCACCGGCTGTTTTAACAAGCTGCGGATGCGTTCCAGGTCCAGGTTCTTGAATTCATTCCACGGTGTGATCACCATGAGGGCATCACAACCTTGAGCCATCGTGTAGGGGTCATCCATTAATTCAACCGCCGGCAGCATCGTGCGCGCCACTTCCATGGAGATCGGATCGTAGCCTCGCACGCTTGCACCGCCAGCCATCAACCCCTTGGAAATATCAATGGACGGGGCGTCGCGCATATCGTCGGTATTTTCCTTAAAAGCTAGTCCTAACAAGCCTATGGTTTTTCCTTTTAAGCCACCCAGCAATTTTTCCATACTCTTGACCGCCTGGGTACGTCGGTCCGCGTTTATTTCCATGACTGCGTTGAGAAGTTGTGGGTGACGACCTTTCTCGGCTGCCATATATGCCAGTGCCTTGACATCTTTTGGGAAGCATGAACCGCCCCATCCCAATCCGGCATCCAGAAAACTGGGGCCGATGCGTTTGTCGTAACCCATACCAGCTGCCACTTCCTTCACGTCCGCTCCCAACGCTTCGCAAATATTGGCGATCTCATTGATAAAGGAGATCTTGGTAGCCAGGAAGGCGTTGGAGGCGTACTTGATCATTTCGGCTGTGCGCAGGTCGGTGATGACGATGGGTGCGCGCAGGGGCAGGTGCAGTTGTGCCACCTTTTCAGCAGCTTCACGGTCCAGTGAGCCGAGTACAGTGCGGTGCGGCTGCATGAAGTCACCGATTGCGGCTCCTTCACGCAGGAACTCGGGACAGGAGACCACTGAAAAAGGGATGGGCTTGGTTTGGGTGCGCGTGATGATGTCTGCCACCCAATCCCCGGTGCCAACAGGAACAGTGGATTTGTTGATCACTACCAATGGTGTGGTCATGTTTTCAGCGATCGCACGGGCGGCTGCGGCTACGTATTGCAGATCAGCTTCTCCATTGACGGCTGAGGGTGTGCCCACAGCAATGAACACAAATTCGGCTCCGTCAAGGGCATCTTTATAGGAGGTGGTGAAGGATAAACGCCCGGCTTTTACATTGCGCTGAACCAATTCACCCAAACCCGGTTCGTAGATGGGCATGATGTTATTCTTCAACCCTACGATTCGCTTTTCATCAATATCCAACGCCACGATGTTATTGCCCAGGTCGGCAAAACATGCGCTGGTTACCAAGCCTACATACCCAACCCCGACGACGCAAATTTGTTTCATGTTCAGAATTTTTCCTTATTTTTTTAATTTATGCATCTTAATATACCAGAAAAAACATCCTCAGGCAGCCACCAGTTGGAGGGGATTCCTATTCCATAAGAATCTCCTTTTGCTCGTTTCATGATAACGATCTAAGATTCAAGATTATTGTGTTTGAAATGCTGATTGAGAAAAACTTCCCTATGTTATAATTTTGCAATCATCATAAATCAGCAATATAAGGGAAACATATCCATGTTACTTAAGATCAATATTGAATATTGCGCTGTCTGACACTACACCGACCGGGCCGTGGACCTGGCGACCATTATGCTAAAAACCTTCGAACCCGAGATCGAAACCATCAGCCTGCAACCTTCGGACGGAGGCCGCTTCGAAGTGGAAGTGAACGGGTCCCTTCTCTTCTCCAAGCTCCAGACCGGGCGGCATGCCGAGCCGGGCGAGGTGTCTGGCTTGGTACAAAAATTTCTTACGCAGTGAGGCAAAGGATGTCCGAAAAAAAAGGTCGTGTTTTCTCGGGTGCCCGTCCCACCGGGCGCCAGCACCTCGGCAATTACCTGGGTGCCATCAAGAATTATGTTGCTCTGCAGGATGAGTACGAATGCGTCTATTGCATTGTTGATATCCATGCCCTGACCACGGTGGAAGATACGCTCAACCTGCGCCAGAATACCTTTGATATGGCACTCGACTGGCTGGCAGCCGGCATCCGCCCGGAAGAAACCATCATGTTCGTGCAATCGCAGGTGCCCCAGGTGACCGAACTGCACACCTTCCTCTCCATGGTCACACCACTGGGCAAATTGACAGACCTGCCTACTTTTAAAGAAAAGATCCGCGAGAATCCCAACAACATTAATTATGGTCTGGTGGGATACCCGGTCTTGATGACAGCGGACATCGTCTTATACCAATCCAACCTAGTTCCTGTTGGAATTGACCAGGCTCCGCATATCGAATTTGCGCGCGAGCTGGTGCGTTCTTTTAATTTCCGATATAAATCAGATGCTCTTATTGAACCACAAATGAAGAATACGGTCGTTCCCAAAGTGCTGGGCATCGACGGTGTCAATAAGATGGGCAAGAGTCTCAACAATCACATCGAGTTGGCTGCCACACCTGAAGAAACGCATAAACGCGTCCTGCAGATGGTCACGGACCCGCAGCGCTTACGCCGTGACGATCCCGGCAACCCGGATATATGCAACGTCTTCTCCATGCACAAGGTCTTCTCCCCGGCAGATGAAGTCGATATGATCAACACGGAATGCCGCCGGGCAGGTATTGGTTGTGTGGATTGCAAGAAACGATTTGCAGCCAATTTGAACGCCAACCTGGCACCGTTCCGCACCAAACGCATTGAACTGGAATCGGATCCGCAGGCTGTCTGGGACATCCTGCACGATGGAGCCAAACGTGCCCGCATCCTGGCTGACCAGACCATGGCAAAAGTTCGTGCAGCCATTCAATTGCCTTTGTAAGAGGTTTTTTCCTTCGACAAAATTAAACGAAACGTCCCGAAGGTTCCTTTGATCAGTCTTGTTGATCTCAAACCTTCGGGACGGTGATAAAAAAGTGTATGTAATAACAAAATGGGTAGGTTGAGTCGAGCGGATATTGATAAAGGCAAAACCATCAAGCTGTACATTGAAACCCAACAACCGATGTTTTCCTCGATTTTCTGACTCCAGATCATTACAGAAGGATTATCCTGCGGCCCCCAACCCAAACAACAATCATTCGGTAGATCATTGAAATAGACATAGAGGTCGCCCATGAGAGCGCTTCTGCAAAGAATAACCCATGCCAGAGTAAGTGTTGAAGGGGAGATCATCGCCGAATGCGGACCCGGCCTGGTCATCCTGCTGGGTATCGGTCAAACAGACGGGGAAGCACAGGCCGCCTTTCTGGCGCAGAAGATCGCCACCTTACGTATTTTCGAAGACGAGGCTGGCAAATTCAACCTCTCCATATTGGATGTGAGCGCCGAGGCTATTGTTGTCTCGCAATTCACCCTGTATGCTGATGCACAAAAAGGCCGGCGCCCTTCCTTCACGGATGCAGCTTTGCCTGAAGTTGCCAGCCCGCTGGTGGACCGTTTTGTGGAATTATTGACTGCCCAGGGGGTGCCAACCCAAAAAGGGGAGTTCGGCGCCCACATGCTGGTTGAGATTCACAATGATGGTCCGGTCACCATCTGGCTGGAAAAATAACCTCCTCATCATTCGAACCAGGAGCAAAAATGATCCTTCTCAATCCCAAACAACTCACCCGCTATTACCCGGATGAAAGATCCAGGGAGATCATGCACAAGACGGTGGTTTTCTTTGAGAAAAAGGGGCTCAGGAAGATCAAGGAGGATGACCACAACCGGGCCTGGTATGCTGATTTTTTGGAATTTGTGAAAAATGAAAAGATCTTCGCTACGCTGCTGACCCCCACACCATATGGAGCAACCCGGGATCACCGCTGGGATACCTGGCGCAACTGTGAATTCAACGAGATCCTTGGGTTTTATGGCTTATCCTACTGGTACACCTGGCAGGTCTCCATCCTTGGTTTAGGGCCTATCTGGATAAGTAAAAATGAATCTCTCAAAAAGCGTGCCGCCCAATTGTTGGAGGAGGGCAATGTTTTTGCATTTGGTTTATCAGAACGAGAGCATGGCGCAGACATTTATTCCACCGAAATGAGCCTGAACGCCCAAACTGATGGCAGTTACCTGGCCAATGGGGAGAAATATTACATTGGTAATGCCAACCTGGCGCGCATGGTCTCCACTTTTGGTAAGATCATGGATACGGGTGAATATGTCTTCTTTGTGGCGGATTACCGTCACAAAAAGTATGAGCTCATAAAAAATGTGACATCCAGCCAGAATTACGTCGGGCAATATGCCCTGCACGATTACCCGGTCACTTCAGCCGAGATCCTGGCGCGCGCCGATGCCGCATGGGATATGGGACTTAATACGGTAAACATCGGCAAATACAATCTGGGCTGGGCTTCGATTGGCATCTGCACACATGCCTTCTATGAAGCCATCCAACACGCCTCCAACCGCCGCCTGTACAACATGTTCGTCACCGATTTTCCACATGTGCGCCAGATGTTCGTGGATTCCTATACCCGCCTGGTCAGCATGAAGCTCTTCACCCTGCGCGCTGCCGATTATCTGCGCTCAGCCAGTGCGGAAGACCGGCGTTACTTGCTTTACAATCCCATTGTCAAAATGAAGGTCACCACCCAGGGAGAGGAGGTCATCAACCTGCTGTGGGATGTGATTGCCGCCAAAGGTTTTGAAGCCGAACCTTTCTTTGAAATGGCAGCCCGCGATATCCGTGCCTTGCCCAAACTTGAAGGCACAGTACATGTCAATATTGCCCTGATCGTCAAGTTCATGCCAAATTACTTTTTCAATCCGATGGAATACCCAGCCATCCCGCGCCGGGATGATGCGAAAAATGACACTTTCTTATTTGATCAGGGTCCAGCTCGTGGTCTGGGAAAAATCCGATTTCATGATTACCAGGCTGTCTTCGAGAAGCATACGCTAGCCAATATTGCTATTTTTAGTGAACAGGTGGCTGTCTTTAAAGAATTTCTGGCTTTTGCCACACCAGATGATAATCAGCAAAAAGATGTGGATTTTCTGCTGGCACTGGGCGAGATCTTCACCCTGGTGGTGTATGCCCAGTTGGTGCTGGAGAATGCCAGCATCTATACCATCGGCGACGATCTTCTCGATCAGATCTTCGATGTCATGGTGCGGGACCTTTCACGCCATGCGCTTAACCTTTACTGCAAGCCCACCAGCAGTCCTCAGCAGATGGAATTATGCCTGCGCATGCTGCGTAAACCCGTTGCCAACCCTGAAAGGTTTGCACATATCTGGCAGGAGGTCCATGCACTAAAAGATGCTTACACTATGAACAACTGAGTTGTAAAAGGAAAATGCAAAACCCCTTCATAGATTCAGGTAATTGAGAATTTTCCATTTATGCTATACTTAAATTGCACTCGGGAAAATATTAATCCCCCCTTTTTTCTGAGTTATCCGATAGGGATTATTCAGAGAATAACGAAAGAGGTAGTTATGAAGAAAAAAGAAAAAAAACAAGATGAAAGACGCTCCATTCCGCGTATAAAAATTTCTTATTATGTTCCAGTTATTGAATCCGAAAAGTTAGAAACATTGGGAATTTTATCCGACATATCCACCAAAGGCTTGCTGGTAAATTCTCAAAAAAATCTACCTGTTGACCAGCAGGTAAAACTGCGACTCGATCTGAGCGACGATGGTTTTGAACACCCCTTCATCAACTTTAATGCCCAGGTCATTAATGTACGTCCGGACCCATATGGACCCGGTTACTATAATATCGGTTTTGAGATACTTGACCTTTCCATAGCAAATTTTAGGATCATCGAAAAGATAATGGAAAAGTACGCTGCTTGAAAAAAAAACTTATGGTTCGAGTGTAGATCAACACTTGGCGTTGAGAATTGCTCCACCTTTTCACATTACCCCTCAGTCCCGTCAAGGATTTGATATAGGGGTAATTTTTATAAAAAGGAGAAAATAGATGCTCCCCGCTCAAAATTTTGAACGTGACCTGTTTTCAACCTCGCTTGGATCCCTGGAGTTCACTTTCATCGGTCATGGCAGCCTCATCCTGGCGATCGATGGTTTGATCATCCACGTGGACCCGTATTCCGATCCTCGTGGAAAACAGGTTAATTACGCACTGCTCCCCAAAGCAGATATCATCCTGATCACACATGATCATGGTGACCATTTGGATCTGAATGCGGTCAACCAGGTACGGACAACCAGTACGCAGATCGTTTATACAAAAGATTGCGAACAGCAGCTAAAAGGGGGATTGGTGATGAAAAATGGTGATAAACAAACCGTGAAGAAAATTCCAATTGAAGCCATACCTGCATATAACCTGGTGCATACACGCGAAAACGGGCAGCCTTTCCATCCGAAGGCTGAAGGCAATGGTTATGTGCTTACTCTTGGAGATAAACGTGTTTACATCGCCGGGGATACTGAGAATATCCCCGAGATGAGCGCCTTGCAGGATATTGATATCGCTTTTCTGCCTATGAATCTGCCCTATACCATGACGCCTGAAATGGTAGCCCGGGCAGCCCTGTCTTTCAGACCACGCATCTTATATCCCTATCATTATGGGAAGACTGACACAGCCATACTGCAAAATCTGCTCCAGAATGAAGCCGATATTGAAGTTCGAATTCGCAAAATGGCATAAGTCACGCAAGCAGGAGATATATCGAGGCAAGGATCCGGCTGTGAGATGAGTGAATATACCCCGTCACCGCAAACCTTGCAACCCTGGAGTCTTTCGTCTAACAAGAGGAGTTACTATGTCTGGAGAATTGGTTCCTGTTCTGTTTGCCAACCTTTGTGGTGGAGTGTTCGTACTGGTCTTGCTGGCACTTGGAATTTACCTGGTAATCTTCAGCATTCGCAGCAAGAAAAAAGCCGAAGAAAGCCAGAACTGGCCTTCCACACCTGGCACGGTCACACTGGCGGAGGTGAAACGCAGCGTCAATCGGGATGAAGATGGGAACGAGAGCTATGCTTATTTTCCAAAGGTCGAGTATACCTACCAGGTCGGTGGAGAGACTTTTTCAGGAAAACGCCTGGCTTTTGGAGGCATTTTAGCTCAGAGCAACCCGGCTCCTGCTCAAAAAACCCTCGAGCGTTACCCGCTAGGTGGGCAGGTGACTGTCTATTACGACCCAGAAAAACCCTCTGATGCTGTCCTGGAGCGTAAGGCTGGTGGCATGAAGTGGGGTCTGATAGTCGGGATCATCTGCCTGGCGCTTAGCCTGTGTATAGCCTGCGTGGGCTTGATTGGGTTGATCCGAAATCTACCATCCATGTGAGATAAAAGCAACTTGGGACCCTTAATGGAAGCCATGTCAGAAGGAAAACCATCTGTGCAGATCTTACCTGATCCAACCAAGGTCAATACCTCAGCCTATTGTAATGCGCGTAAAAAAAAGTATACTGAAAGCAATGATTTTATTCTGAAAGATTTGATATTGGAGAAATGGTCAACACTAGGTAAATGGATGGTATCAAAACAGTTAGCTTGCATCAATTTCTGCACAGATTTAAAGAAGGTCGATCAGATGGTAATTTCGGCTTAAAAAGAATGAAGAAAAAAACTTTAACCAGCAAAGACACAAACGACCCTATCCTGGCATCCAAACGCCTGGCATATTTGATCTTATCTCCCCTGGGTGTGTTGAGTTTAGTTTTTGTATGGGGATTCTTTTTTTATTTTGGCGAAATTTCATGGATAGATCAATACGCATTACCAGGCATCGCATATATTCTGTGCTTCTTATGGATATTTCTTTGGCCAAAGCTCATTTCTATAAGGCTATTTGAATACTTGGTTTACTGTTTGATATTCATTTATTTATCTTTAAAGATTTTCTTTCTTCTGAAAGGTGTCATAGTTGATGACAATCAGATTGAATCCAACTTTATGCTTTGGATCACCTTTATTTATATTTCAGGTTTCTGTTTGCTGGATATTCGTCGTGCACTGGCAGGATCGTTAATTTTCTTACTTCTCATTGCCGTAAGCGTTGGTTTCTTTATGCAAACCAACATGATCGTAATGGATATTCCAAAACTCCGCCTGCTTTTTGATATATTTCTTGCATCCATTTTCTCCATCATCTTACTTTACCTCATGGCCCATACGGGAGAACATTATAATTCCACGCGTTTGACAGCAAATGTTAATTCAGAATTAGCTAACACAGACTCGCTTACCATGATGGATAATCGCAGGCAGCTTGAGAAACACCTAAACGAAGAGGTCAACCGGGCGGATCGTCATAACCTGCCCCTGGCTATCATAATGTTTGACATTGATCATTTCAAACAAATTAATGATGAATTTGGACATGCCTTGGGGGATTTGGTGCTGGTGAAATCTGCCCGAATCGTTCGTAATAGTTTGCGTAGTTCAGATCATTTCGGACGTTGGGGAGGAGACGAGTTTGTTTGTATTGCGACCAATACCGACGAAGAAACAGCTGTGTTACTGGCTGAACGCTTGCGCACGGACCTTGAACAGGCACCCATATTAAAATCATCTCCCATTACCTGCAGTTTTGGTGTTACTCGATTTGTAAGTGGAGACACGCCTGAAGATCTTATTCGTCGGGCAGATCAGGGGCTTCTGCAGGCAAAGGACAATGGCCGCAACCAGGTTGCAGCCATTCCTCCGGAAAACGCTATGGTGGGATGAAATATTGATTTCCAAATTTTTATGGGCAATGTTGCACCTACTTGAATTGAGCTGTTAATTATTAAAGTTCCAGAACAAGCGTGTTGGAGTTTGATAAGTACCTGTTTTGTGATCGACGAGAAAAAGTAGCGGGGTTGTTGGCTGGTAATATTTTTAAAAAGTTTATCTTGGATAATAATTATTGTTTTCCTGTAAATTTTCTGCCAAAAAAAGGAGATCATCCCCATGACCGATGAGATTTATTCCCGCCTGGCTGATGCACTGGATCGCTTGCCTAATGGATTTCCGCGCACATCATCTGACGTGGAGTTGAAGATCCTTAAAAAGATCTTTTCTCCCGAAGATGCTGCCCTGGCTGTGCATCTGACCGGGATTTATGAGCCAGTGGATCAGGTTTCCAGCCGGGCCGGGTTACCTCCCGAGGATGTCAGCAAACAGCTCTTTAAGATGGCGAGAAAAGGCATGGTCTGGATTGACAAGCAGGATGGTAAGGTGCAGTTTCGACTGGCACCTTTTGTTGTGGGTGTTTATGAAGCCTCGCTGGATTTGATGGATCACGAACTGGCTCACCTGACAGAGGAGTACTTCGCCAACGGAGGAGTGGCTGGTATCATGGGGGTGGAGCCTGCCTTGCATCGAGTCGTACCGGCCCAGGCAGCTATAAAATCCGAATGGATTCTACCGTATGATGACGTGCGAGCCATCCTGCTGAAATCCAAAACATTCAACGTGCGGGATTGCATTTGCCGAGTTCAGCAGGCTCAAATCGGAGATCCCTGTGATTTTCCAGTCAATGTGTGCCTGAGTTTTTCGGAGATCGAACGCGGCTCTCCCCGCCCAGGTGACATCACCCAGACTGAAGCCCTGGCTTTGCTGGACCGCTGTGAAGAAATTGGGTTGGTTCATACTGTCAACAATGTTATGAAGGGGGTGGGCTATGTCTGCAATTGCTGTGGTTGCTGCTGTGGGATCTTGCGGGGTATAACAGAATATGGTCTTGAAAATTCGGTGGCATTTGCAAACTATTATGCGGTCATTGATCCTGTCACCTGCAACAACTGCGGGACCTGTATCACGCGCTGCCAGGTGAAAGCCATCACAGAAGGGGATGGTTACTCGGTGGTGGATGTGGAGCACTGCATTGGTTGTGGTCTGTGCGTCACTGGATGCCCCAACGATGTGGCTGTGCTGGTTCGCAAACCCGAAGCTGAAATGATCCACCCGCCTGCTGACTTTAGTGTCTGGGAGCACGAGCGTTTGCATAATCGCGGCCTGGCTAATTAACCCCACAGGAAAGGTGTTGAATATGGCAAAGATCGATTACAAGAAAGAATATGGAGACTGGTACACCGCTTCCACTTCCCAGCCAAAATGGGTTGAACTGCCAACCTTAAATTACCTGATGATCGATGGAAAAGGTGACCCTAACATTGCGCCGGAATATCAGCAGGCTGTGGAAGCTTTATTTTCACTCTCTTATGGTCTGAAGTTTAAGATAAAAAAAGGTGAAACAGGGCTGGATTATGGTGTTTTACCGCTCGAAGGTTTGTGGTGGGTTCCAGACATGAGCAAGTTCACTCAAACCAGCAAGGAGGATTGGCTGTGGACCATGATGATCTTGCAGCCACCATTTGTCACTCCCCAACTGGTTGCCACCGTCCATTCTGAGATCAAAAAGAAAAAAAACCCGCCAGCTCTAGAATTTGTCAGCTTTGATAGTTACACAGAAGGCCAGGCTGCCCAGATCATGCACCTGGGTCCCTATTCTGAAGAAGCACCTACTATTGAAAAGCTTCACACATTTATCCATTCTCAGGGTTATGTCCGGCATGGTAAACACCATGAGATCTACCTGGGAGATCCGCGTCTGTCAGCCCCCGAAAAGCTGCGTACCATTATACGCCAGCCGGTGAATACCACCAAAAAATAACCCTCATCTCCCCTCTCGCGGTATAATCCCCGTGCTATGATGTCAAGAAGAATACGCCCGGAGGAACTGACTGAACAGGAATTGCGCCGCTTGCTGCTCGAAAAGCGCCGGGTCTCTCGTAAGAGTCGCCTGGATCGCTTTCGCCAGACCGGACGGGCGTTAAACCTGACTCCCGACCTGCCTGACATTGCACAGCACGACTGGCAATCCCAGGCTGGGACCATTCCTGCAGAACAAACGAATTCAGCCCCAATACTCCTCTCCAGGCGCAGGCGTTGGTTGGACCGAATCCTTTTCGTCGTGGAAATTCTGGCTATCCTGGGGTTGGCTGGGGTTCTTTTAAATGGTATGGGGATGTTGCGTACTTTGAACGAGGAAGTGGTGGCAGCCTGGCAACAGAATACCCCGGAACCTACTCCGCTTATCACAGCTGTGGTGTTACCATCTGGTCATGTTTCTCCGCAAGAGTCAGATGTCAGCCAGCAAAATTGGGGCGAGGTTCCTGCCCATCTGCAGGATATTGCCAGATCGTTTGAGAACCTGCCTATTCCCACCACCGGACCGGAAGCTGCCATCAGCATTCAGATTCCTGCTATTAAAGTTGACTCACGGATCTTTCCGGGAGATAATTGGGAGCAGTTACGCAAGGGAGTAGGGCAGCATCTCGGAACCCCTGATCCTGGAGAGACTGGCAACCTGGTTTTAGCCGGACACAATGATATTTATGGTGAGGTCTTCAAAGATCTGGACAGGTTGAAACCAGGGGATACCATCCATATCTTCACTATAACCCATCAATATGTATACGTCGTTACCGGTACGCAGATCGTGGAACCGACCCAGGTGGAGGTCATGGCACCCACCAGCAATTCAATCGTAACCCTGATTTCGTGTTATCCTTACCTGGTTGACAATAAACGTATCGTTGTCAAAGCCACACTTCAAAATCCTTAGGAGCATTCAGTATCATGAGCAAGAAAAACAAACGCCAGACCTCATACGGAACTAAAAGAAGCGGAACCGCGATCACCCGCGACGAATTCAACCCCGACTATTCCAATGTCAAACGGGATCTTAAGCGAATCGCCATCCTGGCTGGTTCTTTTATCTCCGTTTTGATTGTCCTGTCTTTTTTCCAGAATAGCATCCTGGCGCTATTTGTAAAATAAGTGTCAGCCACTCTCGATCTACTCATCCTGATAGGCAGACCAGCCTCCGGGAAGAGTGAGATCATCGATTATTTAAATCATCTGCCAGCCAAAATCCGTCGGGAGCGTTTTCACCTGGCGCAACTGGATATCCTGGACGATTTTCCCATGTTGTGGGTTTGGTTCGAAGAAGATGCCCTGCTCTCCCAGCGTTTCAATAGACCGCGCTTGCACACGGATGAAGATGGTTATTTCATCCATGAAGATCTCTGGCACTTGTTGATCGAGCGCCTCGAATTGGACTATAACAAGCGGCAACGTGATCAGTCCGGGTATCACCGTCACAATACCACCCTGGTGGAGTTTTCACGTGGCAGCCAGCACGGTGGTTATGCTGCCGCCTTTTCACATTTTTCAGACGAGCTTCTCAAACGGGCAGTTGTGTTATTTGTGAATGTGCCTTTTGAAGAATCGTTGCGCAAGAACCGCTTGCGTTTCAACCCGAAGCGCCCAGATAGCATCCTGGAACATGGTTTGAC
Organism: Chloroflexota bacterium; assembly: GCA_043826315.1. Classification (GTDB taxonomy): domain Bacteria; phylum Chloroflexota; class Anaerolineae; order Anaerolineales; family Villigracilaceae; genus UBA12087. The sequence continues at coordinate 459 of JBDRQK010000158.1, read as the reverse complement.
GGATGAAAAAATGGAGCGACTTTACCACCTGGATGACTGGGAGGCCTTCAGCCAGGCGGACCCGGATTTTTTGCATGTGCGTGAGATCTCCATCCCGTACTCGGTTTTTGAAAATGGGGATGATGTGACCACCGCAAAACCCGATTTGCTGGCTTCCAGGCTTGAAACCAGCCTTCATCATCTCTGGCAATTATACAGCAAGGAGTAAATACAACCTGGTGGTCGAAGCCATCCTGGTCACGTTGGAGAAATTGACCTATGGCGGTGAGGCCATGGGACGGCTGCCCGAGGCCCGGGCAGTTTTTGTGCCGTTTGCGTTGCCGGGCGAACAAGTCCGAATTCACCTTGTGGAAGAAAAGCGTGTTTATGCCCGATCTGAACTGCTTGAGATCATCCAACCCGCCTCAGAGCGCATAACGGCGCGTTGCCCTCATTTTGTGATCTGTGGAGGTTGCCATT
>JBDRQK010000157.1:0-2861 GCA_043826315.1 Chloroflexota bacterium | reverse complement strand
TCTGCAGAGAATATTAGATCTGGACGCTCGTCTCTCCGCACAATTGCGTTTGGCAGAGCGTCCCGGTGTTTTTCGTTCTTTGGTTTCTTTTTTCGCTCACTCAGGGGATTCCTGGTTCTGGTGGGGGGCGTTGGGATTAATGTGGTGGTTAGGAAGCCCTTTTTGGAAGGTCCGGGCGCAAATTATACTGCCAAGTATCATCGGCCTGGCACTTCTTGTGCTTACCATAAAATTCCTGGTACGGCGAAAACGACCCAAGGGTGATTGGGGCGGAATATACCGTAAGACAGATCCTCATTCCTTCCCTTCAGGGCACGCAGCCCGTGCCATCCTGATCGCAGTTCTAATCTCCGGACTTGGCCCTACCTGGTTGGTCATGACTTTATGGGTATGGGCGCCGCTTGTCTGCCTAGCACGCGTCATCATGGGTGTTCACTACCTAACGGATATCCTGGCTGGTATGCTCATAGGTCTCCTGGTTGGAGTGAGCATATTGATATTCATATCCGGTTAAATTTTTCAGGCGTAACCAGAAAATTTATACTTGCCACAATCAACAGCAAACAAATCGTCAGAAGGATTATTCCCAACATCCAACTACCAAAGCAAGCAACGATCATTCCAGCCCCAATCAAAACTACCAAAAATAGCATTGCATTTCTGACATTCAGTGATCTACCGATCAATGGACGGTTACTTTTTAACCACAGAATAATACCCAATCCCATTAAAACCAGGCTGGAAAAAATCCCAGTTATTAGAACCTGGGAACCTGATAAATAAGGGATTTTCAATACCAGAGTTCCACAAGTAGCCTCGCGGGATGGAGTCTTTATGGTCTTGTATTGCATAACCTTAACCAGGATCAGATTCCCATAAATGGCGTCTTCGGGATTTACCACCCATTCAACTTGCAAAGTCTCACCTGGAGCTATTTCAGGGATTGTTTCCACGAGACGAGTAATTTCGCTGTTGTTGCTTACATTCATCCGATAGAGAGGTTTGATCGTCCGATTTGTGTTATTCGTTATTGTGGCTTTTACTGCTGATCGATCGATAGGTGTGATGATGGGTGGGCAATGTAAAGTTTTTAAGTCTTCCTCGGCGATTTTGATCCCACCGAAGTAAAACTTCGCCTCCAGATCAGCCAGAACAATGCTGCCAAATAGCCCCATTCCAAGGATCGTCCCCAAAAAGAATAACACAATGCTCAGAAAATGGATTCCTTTTTGATTTGTTTTCATGATTCGAACTCCATAATTATTTCCTGGTCTTTGCTTTTGATTAATCTTCAATAAAAGATTTATGGGACCAGGAATGTTGAAATTTAACTTGATATAATTAAGTATATCTAATATTATATACGTATTCTTTATATTGTCAATCATTATTATAATGTTATTTGTTGTTATTGTTGATATTATTGATATTTAGTTTAAACAAATATGAACTCACAATATTAAGATATCCTTAAAGATAATGAGCCATCTTTAAGGATCTCTTCGAGTTAAGTTATATCGTCAGGGGTTTAGAAAGGTTCTTTCAATCTTTTGCTGGTGGTGAATTAGCAATAAAAACTACTGCTACCATGATCAATAATACAATCAAGACCAGTAACAGCAGACCAAGCATCCAACCCCCTAAAATTCCGGAAAAAATGGCTGCCAGTAAAAGAATCGCCAACAGGATCATTATACTCAGTGTTTTTTGCGACTGACCTTGTAGGGGATGATTATATTTTACCCATAAGAATATTCCTGCAGCGAAGGAAAGGATGATGACAAGAAGTGAGAGGTAATAAACCTGGTTACCCGTTAAAAACGGTATCGGCAACATCACAATAGCACAGGAACCGACCTGTGCAGGGGTTTTATAAGTGGGGAGCTGAAAAGTGCGTACCAGGATCATGAAATAAAAGACGATATCATCTTCATTAACCTCTATTTCAATGTGACCGGACTCTCCAGGCAAGATGGTAGGTTTAAATTCAAATTCGCGCGCAATTCCACCCAGATAACTTATTTCTCCACGAAAAACTGGATTCAATGTCTTATCTGTGTTGTTGGCGATATCTGTGCTTACAAAGCCGGTTTCTTTTGTAGTAAGGATGATCGGGCAGTTGAGATCAGATTTGCCCTGGTTTTCAGTACGAACTGCAGCAGATGTGTAATCAAAATAAAAAGGTAGTTCAAAATTTGCCCAAATAATGCTCCCGGCAAATACCAAGGCAATGAATGCGCCAAGTATGTAAAGAATGATACTTAATATTAGGCCTTTCTTTTTAGTCATTTACCATCTCTCCAAAATAAAAAATTAATAGATGCGCGATTGTCGGTGCAGATGACCGAAAGTCGCAATTCAACTTTTTTTTATTTCTTCCAGCCTACCCAATCCGTCATGCATCTTCATTCCAATGTTCGGGATCCAGGCTGTCGATATCATAATCGCCCCATTTGCTGTTCACCGAGGTGGCAAAGATCAGAGCATTGATATAATCGGAATGGTCAAGCGCTTTGCGCATCAGTGTTTTCCGTCGGGAATTGATATCTTCCGTCTGAATTTTATCACTGGGTTCAACAGACAGGATGCGAACATATTGCAGATCACCGGCTCGATAATCCAATTTGCTGTCCGGGTAATGACCGAGGATGGTTTTCGCCAGAGTAGTACCTGACCCCAGAAAACCAGCCTGAAAATCAGCCTGCTCATCTTCCACCAAGGTAAATGTCAAGCGTTCGACTTCACCCAAAGCGCTCACGAGTTCGACCTCCACCAACATACCAGGTTCAACTTTTAGATCATGAACAATTTCTGACAATTCTTCATTCCTTTCACAACCGTTAATTGTAACCGACAATTGC
>JBDRQK010000156.1:0-5556 GCA_043826315.1 Chloroflexota bacterium | reverse complement strand
TCTGCAGAGAATATTAGATCTGGACGCTCGTCTCTCCGCACAATTGCGTTTGGCAGAGCGTCCCGGTGTTTTTCGTTCTTTGGTTTCTTTTTTCGCTCACTCAGGGGATTCCTGGTTCTGGTGGGGGGCGTTGGGATTAATTTGGTGGTTAGGAAGCCCTTTTTGGAAGGTCCGGGCGCAAATTGTACTGCCAAGTATCATCGGCCTGGCACTTCTTGTGCTTACCATAAAATTCCTGGTACGTCGAAAACGACCCGAGGGTGAATGGGGTGGAATTTACCGCAAGACAGACCCTCATTCCTTCCCTTCAGGGCACGCAGCCCGTGCCATCCTGATCGCAGTGCTAATCTCCGGACTTGGCCCCACCTGGTTGGTCGTGACTTTATGGGTATGGGTGCCACTTGTCTGCCTGGCACGTGTGGTCATGGGTGTTCATTATCTAACGGATATCCTGGCTGGAATGCTCATTGGTCTCCTGGTTGGAGTGAGCATACTGATATTCATATCCGGTTGATTTTATTCACCCGGGATCAGAAAGTTCATACTTGCCACTATCAACAGCAAACAAATCGCCAGAAGGATAATTCCCAACATCCAGATCCCAAAGTAACTGACAATAATGCCAGCTGCTATTACAACTACCATGAATATCATAGCGTTTCTGACATTCAGTGATCTACCAATCAATGGGTTGTTGCTTTTTAACCACAGAATAATACCCAATCCCATTAAAACCAGGCTGGATAAAATCCCAGTTAATAGAACCTGGGATCCTGATAAATAAGGGATTTTCAATACCAGAGTACCACAGGTAGCCTCCCGGGATGGAGTCTTTAGGGTATTGTATTGCATTACCCTGACCAAAACCAGATTCCCATAAATGGCGTCTTCTGGATTTACCATCCATTCAACTTGCATGGTTTCACCAGGAGCAATTTCAGGGGTTGTTTCCACGAGACGAGTAATATCAGTGTTGTTACTTATATTCATTCGGTAGAGAGGTTTGATCGTTCGATTTGTGTTATTTGTTATTGTGGCTGTTACTGCTGATCGATCATAAAGTGTAATGATGGTTGGGCATTTTAAGGTTTTTAAGTCTTCTTCGGCAATTTTGATCCCACCGAAGTAAAATTTCGCCTCCAGATCAGCCAGAACAATGCTGCCAAATAGCACCATTCCAAGGATCGTCCCCAAAAAGAATAACACAATGCTCAGAAAACGAATTCCTTTTTGATTTGTTTTCATTTTTCGAACTCCATAATTGTTTTTTGATCTTTGCTTCAAATTAATCTGAGGATATAGAAATCCAGGACCAGGAATGTTGATATGTAGCTTGATAAGATTAAGCAAATATCACTATTTATTAATATTATATGCATATTTGTTATTTTGTCAACCATTTTTTTAATGATATTTGATATTATTATTGATAATATTGATATTCAATCTAAACCAATTGGAATTTCCAAAATAAAAAGATCCTTAAAGAAGGTGAAGCATCTATAAGGATCTTTTCGAATTGAGTTAATTGCTCAAAATTCTAGATCAGTTCCATCAATTATCTGCAGCTCGTGACGAATTTGAAAAGAATACTATTGCTACCATGATCAATAATACGATCAAAACCAGTAACACCAGACCAAGCATCCACACACCGACTATTCCAGAAAAAATGGCTGCCATTAGAAGGATCGCCAACAGGATCATTATATTCAGTGTTTTTTGCGGCTGGCCTTGTAGGGGATGATTATATTTTTTCCATAAAAATATTCCTACAGTAAAGGATAGGATGATGACAAGAAGTGAGAGGTAATAAACCTGGTTTCCTGTTAAAAACGGTATCGGTAACATAACGATGGCACAGGAACCGACCTGTGCAGGAGTTTTATAAGTGGGGAACTGAAAAGTGCGTACCAGGATCATGAAATAAAAGACGATATCATCTTCATTGACCTCTATTTCAATGTGACTGGACTCTCCAGGCAAGATGGTGGGCTTAAATTCAAATTCACGCGCAATACCACCCAGATAACTTATTTCTCCGCGAAAAACGGGATTCAATGTCTTATCTGTGTTGTTGGGAATCTCTGGGTTAATAATGCCGGTTTCTTTAGTAGTAAGGATGATCGGGCAGTTGAGATCAGATTTGCCCTGGTTTTCAGTACGAACAGCAGCAGATGTGTAATCAAAATAAAAAGGTAGTTCAAAATTTGCCCAAATAATGCTCCCGGCAAATATCAAGGCAATGAATGCGCCAAGTATGTAAAGAATAATACTTAAAATACGGCCTTTCTTTTTAGTCATTTATCATCTCTCCAAACTTCAAATGAATAGATGTGCGATTATCGGTGCAGATGATCGAAAGTCACAATCCAGCTTTTTTAATACCTCCCGGTGTAAGCAATCCGTCATGTCTCTCCATTCCATTGTTCGGGATCCAGGCTGTCGATATCATAATCGCCCCATTTGCTGTTCACCGAAGTGGCAAAGATCAGAGCATTGACATAATCGGAATGGTCAAGCGCTTTGCGCATCAGTGTTTTCCGTCGGGAATTGATATCTTCCGTCTGAATTTTATCGCTGGGTTCAACAGACAGGATGCGAACAAATTGCAGATCACCAGCTTTATAATCCAATGTGCTGTCCGGGTAATGACCGAGGATGGTTTTCGCCAGAGTAGTACCTGACCCCAGAAAACCAGCCTGAAAATCAGCCTGCTCATCTTCCACCAAGGTAAATGTCAAGCGTTCGACTTCACCCAAAGCGCTGACGAGTTCGACCTCCACCAACATACCAGGTTCAACTTTTAGATCATGAACAATTTCTGACAATTCTTCATTCCTTTCACAACCGTTAATTGTAACCGACAATTGCTGAATATAAATATTCGCGAAAATCTGGTAGGGATGATTATCGTGGTTTTTTCCTCCCGTGTATTGTCATCTTCACGGCAAATCATGCGGAAAAAATAGACAACTTCTCGTGTACTCTGTTCCTGTGCAAGGAAATTTCATTGAAAAATGTGTGTTCTTAAGGTCAAGGTTTTTTTGGAGAATTACAAAGTAAGGGAATTGTCCATCTGATAGTATATTTTTATAATTACTGGCTCTAACAATCATTCTCCATTCATACCCCTTATTGAGAAGAAATCATTTATCGTATAGAATAGAGATGGAGGTGAAATTAATGACAAAAATTAAATATGTCATCAAACGTAACGGTGCTACCGTTCCGTTTTCCAGTGAAAGGATCACAAATGCCATCTTCCGAGCCGCGGTTTCTGTGGGTGGCAGAAATCGGTCAATGGCAGAAACACTCAGCGAGCAAGTCACCACGCTCCTGGAAAAACAATATAAGAAGAATCAGTACCCCAGTGTGGAAGAAATCCAGGATGTTATTGAAAAAGTGTTAATCGAGAATGGACATGCGAAAGTTGCCAAAGCCTACATCCTCTACCGTGAAGACCGCAACCGGAGGCGGCGAAAAGAAAGATCTGCCACCGATCAACGTTCAGAATATATTCCCTGGGGGAAAATGTGGTCTGTGTTGGATTGGGCTGTGGAGAACGAGGTCAATTCGGTCGATAAACTAAACCAGATCGTGACATCAGGACGGTTTTCTAATCTGATCGATATTTCGGAAGCTGCTTATGCCGAGGAATTACGCAAAGTGTATGAATCAATCAGCGACCGCAAAGATGAGGTCAAGCTGGTCATCGTTGCCGGACCATCTTCCTCTGGAAAAACAACTACAACCAACAAGATCGCCCATGCACTGGGAAAACAGGGTTTGCAATTTGTTGAATTAAACCTGGATAATTACTATTTTGACCTGGCAATGCACCCGAAAGATGAGTTCGGCGATTATGATTTTGAAACCCCCCAGGCACTGGATATCGATCTGATCAATCAGCATTTACATGCTCTCTTATCCGGTGAGCAGGTATTGATGCCATTTTACGATTTCAAGGAAGGAAAGGGTTACCCTGAAAGAACCCCCATGAAGCTGCAACCAGGGCAAATCATCCTGATCGACAGCCTATACGGGCTTTATCCTCCATTGACTGATGGGATCGAGGATGCCAAAGTAAAGCTTTACCTGGAGCCATTGTTGCAAATGAAGATGAACACTGGACAATATGTGCGATGGACAGATATACGCCTGATGCGTAGAATGCTTCGGGACCAAGCCTCACGTTCCTATGGGTACGAGAAAACGCTGACCCATTGGCATTATGTCCGCTCGAGTGAAATGCGAAACATTATCCCGTATTCCGATACAGCGGATTTCATCATCAATACATCCATGCCATATGAACTACCCCTATATCAGCACAAATTAAGTGCCCATTTCGCTGAATGGGTGGATCGGTATAGAGAAGACCCGCTACGCCTTGATGCCTTTACACGCTCTGAGCGCATCCATGCTTTACTTCAAATCATTACACCCTATACAGACGACTCCCTGGTGCCAGGTGATTCGGTCATACGGGAGTTCATCGGTGGGTTGGAGATCAAATAGGTTGAATCAATTCTGGCATGGGTAACGGGATGTCTGTAACCACCAGACATCCCGTTTTTTTAATAAATTTTTTATTGACTGCTAATATTTTTCTGACAATCAGGAATTATATTTCCAATTGTAAGACCAAATTTCAAATTTATTCTAAAGGAGGTTCATTATGTCCAATATTATTCGATGGGAGCCCATGCGCGAAATGATGACTCTGCGTGAGGCAATGGACCGGTTGTTTGATGACGCCTTCACGCGCCCTATCAATAACACGAGTGGGTTCTCCAGCATACCAGCTATTGATCTCTTCCAGACCGAAGATGATGTGGTCGTCAAAGCATCTCTTCCCGGTCTCAAGTCGGAGGATGTGCACATTTCCGTCACCAACGGAGTACTCAGCCTGTCTGGAGAATTTAAACAGGAAGAGGAGACGAAAGAATCCACATATCATATCCGCGAACATCGCCAGGGTTCATTCGAACGCTCGCTCCAACTGCCAGTGGACGTGGAAACCGATAAAGCCAAGGCAGATTTCAAAGATGGAATTCTGACCATCACATTGCCCAAAGCTGAAGCGGTCAAACCCCGTACCATCAGCATCAAAGCCAAATAAACGCACCTCAGCCAACGGCTAAAAAAGGCACAGCAACCTGGTCAAAAGATTGGTGTGCCTTTTTTCATGCAGATTGGTAATTCAAGTATTGTTAATCCGTTCTTGTCTTGAATCAAATTTCAATCTTTTTTGGATCCGAAATATGGCACCAGCCAATCTGCCAGGGCGGGGAACATGTAAGCTGTCAGGACCAGGAGTCTCCAGGATCTTGGAATGACATGGATCCGGCGCGGATGATCCATCAGCCAAGCTACCTGGTCTGCCACATAGCGCACCGGCATCAAGCCCGGGTACCCGGGTGCATCCATGCGGCCCTCGGCGTGAGCTTTTAAATTGGTTGAGAATTCGGAAGGTGTGAAACCGGGACAAAAAGCAGACACCTTCACACCTGTTTTCAGCAGTTCCCGTCGCAAGGCATCTGAAAAACCCAC
>JBDRQK010000155.1:0-2155 GCA_043826315.1 Chloroflexota bacterium | reverse complement strand
GATCATGGCGCCCAGGTCAAGGGAAACAACCCTTTTACCGCTCAATATCTCAGGGATATCATTGGTGGCAATTTTCTGCGCCAGGCCTTCCACAATGGCAGTCTTGCCAACACCTGCTTCACCGATCAACACCGGGTTGTTCTTGGTGCGTCGGGAAAGGATCTGGATCAGGCGCATCACTTCAGTATCCCGTCCGATCACAGGGTCCCGTTTGCCTTCACGGGCAAGTTGGGTCAGATCACGTGAATATTTTTCAAGAACTTTATATTTTGTTTCTGCTTGCGGATCGGTGATGCGTTGTCCCCCACGCAATTGTTGAACAGCTTCAAAAACCCTATCACGCGTCAGACCCGCGCTTTCCAGGATGCGGGCCGCAGGTGTATTGCGCTCACTCAATATTGCCAGGAAAATATGCTCAGTTGAGATATATTCATCTTTGAGGCGGTTGGCTTCTTCATTAGCCAGGTCAATGATCCGCTTCACGCGTGGCGTGATGAATATCTGCCCGGCTCCACCACCAAAAATATTGGCTTTCGGGCTTAACTTCAAAGTACTATCGAGACGTTCAACCAACCCGGCTGAGTCTAAATTTAAATTTTGCAAAATTTGAGGAATTACGCCACCGGGTTGTTCGATCAAAGCCAGCAGAATATGCTCGGTATCTATTTGATTGTGCCCGTATCGTTGGATGATCTCGGCTGCCCGCTGGGCGGCTTCCTGGGCACGTTCAGTAAAGCGGTCAAATCGCATCATGGTGATTCATCCTTTCGCTATGGTAGCAACCATGATTATAACAAAATCAGGTGTACACAATGGGATTCTTGAATAAGAGTTGTGTAAGATTCTTATCCAAACCAGGTTAAATTTTACAATAGATTCATATTCTTATGTACGATAAGTATAATTCTGACCACCTGAAGGATAAATTAGAATGTACATCGTTGTTGGTCGAATTTTCGTTGCTTTCCCATCAAATCGAAATCCGACATTCTGCACCAATCCTTCACAATTTGGTCTTTGAACTTGCACTCGCAAGTCTATGCCCTTCAAAGGGAACTCAGGGTCACTTAATCAAAATTCAAAAGAAAGATCCGGAGATAATTTTTTCAAGTTATAATGACCATCGTCACCAATCAATCTTACAAAACTTCAAGCAAAACCAGATGATCAATTTTGAGGAAAATAATTGTGAAGGATATTTTTTTTACTAAGAAGAAATTTATCAGCATATTAACCGTTGTGCTGATAGCTACCTTCACATTCACCAGCCTGATCAGCTTCAATGTTACTAAAACATCCATCGCTTATAATACAAAAACACGAACGCTCCCACTTATCAGTGACAATATCTTTTCCGAGATCCAGCAGGAATTGATCAGCCCGATCAATAACTCATCATTAATGGCTAATGATGAATTCCTGATCGATTGGGTTGTTTCTGGAGAAAAAAACCCCAACGAAGTAGTACGCTACCTGAAGCGCATAATTGACAAATACGGATATTTCAGTTCTTTTTTTGTATCAGAGAACACTGGAAATTATTACTATTACGATGGCATTCTAAAACAGATCAGCAGGTCTGATCCGCATGATATCTGGTTTTATGATTTTCGCGATTCACATGAAGATTTCGTCCTTGATGTGGATACCGATCAAGCTACCCAGGGGACAGTCACGATCTTTATCAACCATCGCCTGGAAGATCAGCAAGGCAATTTCCTGGGAGTGACAGGTATCGGAATAAAAATGAATTCAGTTGCCAGCACACTTGCGAGCTACCATGACCGTTATGGTCAGGTTGTTTATATGATCGACAACAATGGCCTGATCCAGGTACATACCAATCCTAATTTCGTTGAAAAGGTAAATATCAAAGAGCTGGAGGGAATCGGAGTACAAGCTGAACAGATCTTATCCAACAAGACAGGCACCAACATTTACGAATTTAAGAATAACAAACACGATCTGGTCATATCAACCCGCTATTTTCCATATTTTGATTGGTTCCTCATCGTTGAACAGGACCAGACAGATTCATTGACTGCTGCCAGAGCTAATATTGTTTTCAATATAGCCATTGGTATCATCGTAACTTTTCTGGTGATTTTGGTGGTGGGAATTATGATAAATGTATTCCACAACCAGCTCGAAGCAT
>JBDRQK010000154.1:0-3324 GCA_043826315.1 Chloroflexota bacterium | reverse complement strand
TGTACACCTTATTGCTCAGGTGAATTTACTGTGGAGGAGGGCAAAGAGATCAACCTGGGCGAGATCACTGTTTCTTCTGGTGAAAATCCTTCTTCTTTGCCAATACCGACACAAACGACTTCCCCTCCTTTTTGAGAAGTTACTGTTCGTGCATTAAAATATCAATTCCAGGAGGCAAATATGGATCAATTCAAAGACTGGCAGGACAATGAGATCTCCACCGGGAAGCAAGTGGTTTTATTGGTGGTAGGAGCATTGATATTTCCAACTGGTATTCCGGCAATTCTTGTTTTCTTGCTCCCGCAGGTGGACAAAAAAATTGGGATCGGGTCCTTTTATTTTGGATATGGAAATATTATCACCGGCGTGGTCGCGATCTTATTGGGCGGTTTCTTTTCCTTTTGGACGATAATTATTCAAATTAAATTGGCATCCGGAACGCCATTTCCGATGATGCCAACCCAAAAATTATTAATTGTCGGACCTTTCAAATTCTGTCGGAACCCAATGACCCTGGGAACGATCCTTGCCTATTTGGGTGTCGTCATATGGGTAGGATCGTTTACGGCGCTATTGGCAATTGTTATTCTGGCGTTGTTGCTGCTTGGTTATCTCAAGTTGATCGAAGAAAAAGAATTGGTATTGAGATTTGGACAGGAATACCTGGCATATAAGAAGACTACACCCTTCATACTTCCAAATTTTCTTGTCAAAGCGGAAAAGGACGCTGAACAAGACGCGTAATCCACCACCAGCACCGGTCCCTGCCACGCAAAAACCACCAGGAATGCCGAGGGGAAATACTGCTTGCTTTGCTACCCAAATTCTTGTATGCTTATCTCGGATCGATAACCACAGGATTAACGATCCTAATAAGAAACTTAAAGGATAGATATTCTCTATTCTTGCATTTTTATCCACCAGGTGGGTGGCAAACCAATCGAATATGAAGAGGAAAGACAACATGATCGAATCGAATCGCCCATCCAAATCTTTGTCACGCAGCGATTTTCTCAAATTGAGCGAAGTGCTATCGTTGGGCTTTATTCTCTCAGCTTGTGGTATTGAAATCACACAAACAGAAATGCCAACTGCTTCGGTGACCCCAATACCTGCTGTAATGCGAACCCCTGAAGTCCCTCCAACTCGTGGTTGCATTGACCGGAGTTCCATTTCCAAATTTGTACCGGTGGAAGGCCAGCATTATTCAGCCCTGGTTCCTGATACACTCGATCTCCAGGAACAAGCTATACTGGTCATCAACGCTCTTACTCGCTGTACAAACCCCGATGATAGCTACATAACTTACTTTTACGGGAGCGCGGCAAGAAATCCTCCCGTTATGTTTAAGGCGGAGGAAGTAAACTCCAAATCCTGCGAAGGCTTGTCGCTGATGCGTTATCTTACCGGAAGTTCTTTCAACACCGAAGTAGACCAATGTTGGAGAGAATACTTCCTGGAAATGTTCCAGAAAGATGCCATTGGCATTACGTTTACAGACGCGAGATTTATTTGCTGGGCTGTTAACAATAGTCAGCAGGAGAAAAGTGTCTGCTGGCAAGAAATTGCCGAAGAGGCCATCAGTCGCCTCTCCAGAATATTGACCCATGAAAAGGATTATTGTTACCTGACGAACAACAATGGAGAGATGAATACCGGATGGGAAGCTACCCAGGAGGGGTGGACTCTCCAGGGTGTTATCAGCGTATATTCGATCACAGGTTCATCCTCTGCAAGAAAGCTGGCGGATGAACTTGCCCGTTATCTAAAAGACCACGCCCAAATATTTGATACCAATGGACACTTCCTGGCTCGTCATGAGTCGGAAATGGGGCCTGCACTACATTTTCATCATAACGGTAATGCGATGGAAGCCCTTTCTGAATATGCCTTGGCAACCCACGATCAAGAATTTGCAGATTTTGTTCAAAAGGGTTATGAATATGCTCGTTCAGTCGGCTGGCCTTTGGTAGGCTTCTTTCCCGAATATATCGATGATTGGCCCGATGATCGCCCGTACATCGACTGCGAGACATGTGCTACAGTGGACATGATTATGATGGCGATCAACCTAAGCAAACTTGGTCAAGGCGATTATTGGGACGATGTAGACCGTTATGTGCGCAATCAATTCACAGAAATGCAGATGAAGAGCGGTGACTGGATCATCCATGTTGCCGAGAACTATCCAAACACACCGGTTGGAGCAGGTGAAGATGGAGATCAGGTGTCTGAGCGGATTGTAGGTAGTTTTGCGGGTTGGGCTTCAGCTAATGACTATTGCGCAAACAAGGAATCCCCAATAATATCTGGTTGTTGTACGGGGAACGGGGCTCGTACAATATTCTACGTTTGGGAAAATATGCTTGAATACAACAATGGAAAGTTAAGCATTAATCTGCTATTCAATCGCGCCTCACCCTGGGCAGACCTGAACAGTTATGTACCATACGAAGGCCAGATAGATGTAGTAATGAAAACTACATGTGATGTCGAGATACGTATTCCAGAATGGGTAAAGCATTCAGAAGTCTCATGCTTTGTAGATAATATCCCCAGAGAGACCGTTTTTCAAGGACGCTATGCGCAGGTAGGACCTGTAGAGAATGGAAATGTAGTAACCATGGTTTTCCCTATCTCTGAACGCAGCGTAAAGACAACTATTGCTGGTGTTTCCTATACACTGATAATCAAGGGCAATGATGTCGTCGCAATTGATCCGCCTGGTCAATGGCATCCATTCTATCAACGGGAAAAATATCGAGAGAATCATGCGCAGTGGATAAATCGAGATCGCTTCGTAGCAACGATGTAAGGTTCAGTAGCTGATCGATAAACAGTTAAAGATGAGGAAAATGGATGTGCCATATTCACTCTGCTCGCCTCACGCTGCCGCCATCCAACCAAGATTGAGTGTCTAATGCCTGTGAATAACTCTGATGCTGTTGTTCTTCTGCACGGCCTCGGCCGCGGCGCCTGGAGCATGAGTCTGCTTGGCAGGCGGCTGGCGCAGGCTGGCTACCGGGTCTTCAACCTCGCCTATCCACGCCGGGCGGATGCCATCGAAACGATCATGGCCGGAGTACAGCGCAGCCTCAACGTCTGCGGCGCACTGCCCGGCGACCAGCTCCACTTTGTGACCCATTCCTTCGGGGGACTGGTCCTGCGTGCCTGGTTGTCCGAATACCACCTGCCCGGGATGGGTCGGGCTGTCATGCTGGCACCTCCCAACGCGGGCAGCGAGATCGTGGATCGCCTTGGGTGCCTGCGCCTGTTCCGCAGCCTCACGGTTCCACTCTCAGCCCAATGCGGGACCGGGACAGG
>JBDRQK010000153.1:0-10837 GCA_043826315.1 Chloroflexota bacterium | reverse complement strand
TTACACTGGTAAGATCGGCGAACGCTTTTCCTTTCTGAACCACTTTGTTTCTGAACTTGGGGAAATTGGCATATCAGAATGGGCAGTCGTCTTCAATATAAGCTTGTTTATAGGCGGATTGTTGATCACTGGTTTTATGCTAGGAACAGCCAGGATCTTCAATAACCGTTTCGGGTTGGTCTTCGGTTTCATCGGACTGATGACAGGTATCTCAGGTTCGCTGGTTGGGATCTTCCCGATGAACAACCTGGATGTACACATATCGGTTTCAATGTGGTTCTTCCGGGCGGCGTTGGCTGTCTCAGCTTTATTTGCGATCTACGTTTTCGCATCAAAGCAAGACAAATTCACCCGCTGGACAAGCATCCCGGCGGCTAGCATTTCGATTATCACCTTCTTCTTTCTGTTTGTTCTCGAACCTGTTGGTTCCAATGAAAATCCCCTGGTACTTTCTATTGCCCGGCCTGCTTTTTGGCCCAATGCTTTGCTGGAATGGGGAATCTTCTTTTCGATCATGATCTGGGTGCTGGCAACCGCTCTTGATCAATATTTACAGACCATAAAGTCATATGACCATTAGGGAGATGGCCTCTGGTTACTGGAATGACCATCCAAAAAGCGTGGATGGAGAAATCTCCGTCCACGCTTTGATTGTCCTCCACCCTTATCGGATGCTTAGAGCATCTCTGTGACCGTAACCTGTGTAAAGATCTCGAACTTGGCCAGTTCGTCGAAGAAATCTTGCGGATCGAGAGCGATCTCAGGCGGATAAACACCTGGCTTAACCCGACCTTCAGCCAGCCAGATCGCAGCAAGAGCTGGAGCAGTCCCGGTCGGGAGTGCGCCTCTCAAGGTCAACGTGCCGAGGCGATAGATAACATCCTTGCCGTCTTTCATTCCCTTGATCTCGGTGACGATCTCTTTTACCCAATTGGGAGCTTTGTTCCTGGCTGGAGCCAGGAACTCAGTGATAGGCGGGACAAAATTGCCCATCATGGCAACCATCAGATCGTAAGGAGCAACCTGGTTTCCTTTTACATCCACCAGCTCGCGGCTGCCAAAACCAAACTCCGCCAGTACGCGCACTTTCTCAACAGTCTCTTTTGCCATGCCCCAATAGTTGATCTTGAAGAAGCACTCCTTGATGCCTTTATCTTTGAACGAGATCGGTATCGTTGCCACTTCCGAGTGTAATGATAGGTGCATGGGGATCAAACCCAATGGGGGCGAGAACCAGTAATCTTCAAATCCAGTCAGCGGTTCTTCGGCAACGAATTTTCCATCTTTGAAAACCATCGGACTGAGAGTCATTTCATCCAAAATGGTGGGAACAGCATAGGTGAAGCGCATGTCATCGGGGGCAGGTGGCTTAATACCATCGTAAATTCGGACATATTCAATGGTATCGAGGCGATCTGCAGCGTAACGGGATTGAATATTGGGAATTCCCGGGGCAGAACCCATCCCCAGAACAGCGCTTAAACCCTTCTCAGCGAAGCGTTCACTCAGCTCTAATTGCTTGAGTGTAGTATGGAACAACCCACCCATATCCGTGTAGCTTACGCCTGCTTCGAGGCAGGCTTCCATAATCTGGAGATTGGTGTAATAGACTGTGGCATTCACACAGGCATTTACCCCCGTGAGAGCTTTCACCAATCCTGCATGATCATTAACATCCACCTTTACAATGCTGATCTTTGGACTGTTGATGGTTTCGGCAACGATCTTGGCCTGCTCGAGGTTGTAATCAGCGATCACAACCTCATTCACGCGCGGATCTTTTGTCAGGGATTGAACAGAGATACAGCCCATCTTCCCGGCTCCACCCAATACAATAATACGCATTTCTTTATTTCTCCTTTAGTTTTATACCTTCAAATTCAAAGGAAGGTAGTGTTTCTTCCGCAGAAGGATTTGCGGATAGTTTTAAGGGATCAATAACTGCGGGTCACCTCAATGCATTCCTGCCCGATGTCCAACTTCACCTATTTTCCATGATGGGGTTGTTGCTTCCCGCATTCCATCCTGCCAGCACCAATAAAATTTGTTGGTGCTCTATTTCTCCTCTGTCAGACAAGGATCTCTCCTTAATTATTTACAAATGGATTTTATACGTGCTCAATTTATTTCTTAACGGCTTTTACTGAATCATTGAATACATTTAAGGTTTCGTCTACATCTGCCTCGCTCAGGGCTGAGCATAGGAACCAGGGTTCGCGACCGTCCGAGTCGGGCATCACGCCGCGCCGCACGAGTTCCATGCCTATCTCTTCGTAAAGTTCCATATCTGAACTAAGGTAATCACGGAAGTTACGTGGCTCATTGTCACTGCCAAGCTGGAGGCTGAACATTGATGGGACGCCTGTCATAATATGGGGGATATCCTGCTCAGTTAAAATATCGTCCAGACCCTTCATAAGCACTTTTCCGCGTTTGATGATATTTTCGAGAATAGGTTTGGTTTCAAGTAATCCAAGAGTTGCCTTCGCAGCTGCTGTACCAACAACACTGCCAGAGTAGGTCCCACCATGGGCCATGCCTGAAGGATTGACTGTCATCATAAAATCTTCTTTCCCTGCAATGGCAGCGATTGGATACCCATTACCCATTGACTTGGCGTAAGTTACCAGATCGGCTTTGATATTGAAGAATTCCTGAGCACCTCCATTAGCGATGCGGAAACCAGTCTTGACTTCATCCATTAGCATAACAATGCCATATTCATCACATAAACGACGAATAGCATTAAGAAATTCAGGATCGGGCATTATCCCCGCCGAATTGCCCATGATCGGTTCGAAGACGATCGCCGCGATCTCACCCCAACGGGCTTTGACGGTGCGCTCCAGCATCTCAATGTCATTGAAAGGTAGCGAAATAATGTACTCAGCGATACCTATTGGTATGCCGGATGTGTTTGCCGCTGCGATAGGCGAACGGGTGGATCCCATCATTTGTGCATTGGAAGAAGCTGTGCTGAACATGAAATAATCAATTTGACCATGATAGTGGCCTTCAAACTTGATGAACTTCTCGCGGTTGGTATAAGCGCGTGCGATCCGAAGTGCATGGAACACAGCTTCAGAACCTGAATTCGTTAGCCGCACTTTTTCGACGCCAGTCAACCGTACGATCTGTTCAGCAACTTCGATTTCGAGAGGTGTTGTCCAGGCAAAAAGGGTGCCTCCATCAATGGCCTCCTTTACGCTTTGATTAACAACCGGATTGGCGTGTCCCAGGATGATGGGACCAAAGGCGAGACGATAGTCGATATAGCGTTTATCGTCCATATCCCAGATATAAGCTCCCAGGCCTTTTTTGATAACAAGTGTGTCATCTTCACCCCAGTAACGGAAGTTAGAGTTGACGCCATGTGGCATTACTTTTTTAGCCCTTTGATATATTTCTGCGGTTTTTTTACCTTGCAAGTTCATGATTATTCTCCTAATTCTGAATGACGAACAAATTAATATTTAATCTTCCCAAATTGAACCATTATCATGTTTTCTTCATTTAAGCCGGTTCTTGAAGAGAAAAGTAAGCAACTATGGTCAGGAACCAGGTTCTTTCGTAATCGAAGAGATAATCCATGAGGTATTCAAAGAAGGGACTGTTGGTCTTGGATGATCATCTTGCTAAAAAGAGATCAATTTCTTGTCTCATACCTCTTCATTATGCTATTTGGTTTAGAAAGGAGTGTCAGAAATCTTTCAGACTACACCCTGAATGATTCCACCTGGTGAATCTCTAATGACCTCAATTCTTTCGCTGCTGTTACCTGCTGTGAAATTGCCGTTGATATACATTTCCATTGTCCATCTCTAACCCAATAGGCTCATGGTATTTCAGAAGAAAGTGTGGGTTCAGCACCATAAGCCCTCTTGAAGGTGCGCAGGATCATAAAACTCTGCGTGCGGAGCACGCCTTCAACCTGGCGCAATCTATCGTTGAGGAAAGAAGCGAAATGTTCCCGATCCTGGCAAAGTACCTCCACGATCAGATCATACTCACCCGATACCATCACCAGGTAGCTGACTTCGGGAAACCGTGCGATCTTGTTGGCAGCCTCATCAAGCAGATTGCTCTGTACAGTCACCCCGATCATCGCCGGGGCATTGTATCCCACCTGGTTGGGGTCAATTAATCCAACGAATTGCACGGTCTGGTTTTGGACCAGACGTGCAACGCGGTTGCGTACTGTCCCTTCGGAAATACCCAATTGTTGGGCAATTTCGGTATAAGGCCTTCGGGCGTCTTTGCGTAATAGTTCGAGAATATCAGAATCGAGTTTATCCATCATTTCAATTTGCGAATATCGTAAATACTAAATAAATTATTGCGAAATTCGTTATTGTACATTATAATACTATGGTATTCGAAAATAAACAAGGGTATATGTTATATGAGTAGGTTTGTGTTTCTTTCATCCGTTTCTTTCTGGAGCTTTTTGTGTCTGGATTTTAAGCAGATGATTTGATTGTTATGAATTTTCTAAAAAGTGATGATCCTACAAGGAAAAATTCCACGAATTATCCCATCAAAAGGGCTGTTTTCTAATAATAAATGAATAATCTATTTTCATATATTTGTGGTGATTTCAGCAGTTGGTTGTACCTGTAAGAATATAAAATCCGAGTCTATCCATAAAGCCCTCAGGAAACGAAGCAAGTTCTGGAATTTTCAGACAGGAAGGTGAAACAGCATGAAGAAAATAAAGAATTATATAAATAACGAATGGGTGGAACCAAAGGTCAGTAAGTATGCGGATGTGTTCAATCCGTCTACGGGTGAGGTCATTGCCAGGACACCCTTGTGCGGCAAAACAGAAGTGGATGCAGCCACGAAAGCCGCCTCACAAGCCTTCCCGGCCTGGCGGCAAACGCCAGTACAAGACCGCATCCAATATCTGTTCAGATTGCGTGATCTGCTCAAGGACAACCACGATGAGATCGGGCGCATCATCACGGGAGAATGTGGCAAGACCCTGGGTGAATCCAAAGCAGAAATGGTTCGGGCTATCGAGAATGTGGAAGTAGCCTGCGGTATGCCGATGATGATGAAAGGTGAGATCGCAGAAGACATCGCACCTGGTATTGACGAGATCATGCTGCGCCAGCCATTGGGTGTATGCGCCACAATTTCACCATTCAACTTTCCGGGAATGATCCCATTCTGGTATCTACCCTATGCACTGGCAGCCGGTAATACGTATATCGTAAAACCATCTGAACGAGTCTCCATGACCATGCAGTTCATCTTCGAACTGATCGAGCAGGTTGGCTTCCCGCAGGGTGTGATCAATATGGTGCATGGTTCGAAAGATGCAGTCGATGCGCTTCTTGATCATCCCGAAATTCGAGCGATCACATTTGTCGGCTCAACCAATGTAGCCAAATACATCTATCGCCGTGCTGCAGAGAATGGCAAACGGGTGCAAGCCCAGGGTGGAGCCAAGAATCCCGTCATCATCATGCCGGATGCAGATATGGGGATGGCAGCCAAAATAATTACAGATTCAGCTTTCGGCTGTGCGGGTCAGCGCTGCCTGGCAGTTTCTCTGGCTGTAACGGTGGCTGAAGCACGCAATTCATTTACCGAACTGATCTGTGAGGCTGCTTCCACCCGCACGGTTGGTTATGGACTTGATGATGGTGTACAAATGGGTCCACTCATCAGTCAGGTCAGCAAGCAGCGTGTTGAAAAATTAATTGGACTGGGAGCAAAAGAAGGTGCATCTGTGCTGGTGGATGGTCGAGGAACAACGATCACGGGCTTTGAAAACGGGTCATTTGTCCGTCCGACAGTCTTGGCCAATGTGCAACCTGATAGTGAGATCTGGAAGACGGAGATATTCGGGCCGGTATTGAGCATGATGCATGTCAACACGATCGAGGATGCCATAAAACTAGCCAACAGTCATGTGTATGGCAATCAGGCCAGTTTATTTACATCAAGCGGGTCAACTGCGCGCAAGTTCCGCTATGAGGTGGAAGCAGGCAATATCGGTATCAATATTGGTGTGGCAGCACCGATGGCTTTCTTCCCCTTTAGCGGCTGGAAGGATTCTTTCTTTGGCAATATGCATGGTCAGGGTATGGATGCGGTGGAGTTCTTCACGCAAAAGAAGGTTGTCATTGAACGTTGGCCCAAAGAATGGTCCCGCAGGTTCTGATCTTCCACTATCCATTAATATGAAATGAAACTGGGTAAACAAGGAGAAAGTACAAATATGTATTCTGATACCCCGGATATTATTTCCATCTCTTCCCATCACAAACTAGATGTGTTGAGCACTGTAGAGTTGGCAACGTTAAAGAACGGAACATTGCACCTATTGTCTGAAGTTGGCGTGTATTTCCCCTGCCAGAAAGCTCTGACGATATTTGCGGATCACGGTGCCAATGTAGACTGGGAAAGCCAAATTGTAAAGATCCCGCCAGACCTGGTTAATAGAGCCATGAGCAATGCTCCTCGCAGTTTTGTGTTGGGGGGTCGCGAGAAGCGTTTTGATCTCACACTTAACGGAAAAGCATCCTACCTGACAACAGACGGGTGTGGTGTACATGTTGTTGATCTTGAAACCCGTGAAAAACGCGCATCCTGCAAGGCAGATGTAGCCATGATGGCGCGCATCAGCGATGCTATTTCAGTGATCAGTTTTTTCTGGCCGATGGTGAGTGCCCAGGACTTTGGTAAAACCGCCCCCTTGCATGAATGCCATGCGGGTTTGACCAATACATTAAAACACGTACGTGGTGGAACCACCATTCACCCTCTGCTTGCTCCATCAATTGTTGAGATGGCTACCATCGTCTCTGGCAGCGTGGATGAAAGACGTCTCAGGCCGCCTATTTGTGCCAACATCTGCACGATTGCACCTCTGACGCAGGACACTAACGGAATTGAAACGGCTTTGATCTATGCGGAAGCAGGTATTCCACAGAGCTTCATGGCAATGCCGACCATGGGATCGACAGCCCCGGCATCCGTACTGGGCGCCCTGGTGCTGGGTGATGCGGAAGTGATCAGCGCCATGGTTTTGGTGCAATTGGCTTTCCCGGGTGCACCTGTATTTCATTCGATCCTTACATCGCTCATGAATCCGCGCACCGGTGGTTATATTGGTGATGTTCCCCTACCGGTCTCCCTGATGGCTGTACAAATAGCACACTCCTGGAACGTTCCCAGCTTGGGAGGCGGCTCTTTTAGCAGCGATGCTCCCGATATCGGCTGGCAATCTGCCTATGAAGCCGGTTTTGGAAGCGTCCAGATACCTCTGGGTGGTGGTGAGCTGTGCGGATATATGGGCTTGATGAATTCTTCCATGATTCTTTACCCCGAGCAGATCATTCTTGACTCGGCGATTGCCATGGATGTATATAACACCTACAAGGAATTCGAATTCAAGAATTTTGACATAGATCTGGATGTAATTAAAAATGTCGGCCCGCGGAGTCATTATTTACGCGAAAAACACACCCGTACGCACATGCGTGATTTTCACTATTCACCAATCTTACGCCAATTGGATGCTGATGGCAAATTGAGGCAACCGTGTGATGTGGCTTTTGATGAATTCAAAAATATTTATGACACCCATAACCCCGAACCTTTAGCGGATAATGTACTGAAAGAAATGGATAATGTTTTGATGATGGCAGATAAAACCGCACAAAACCTAAAGGATTAGGTTGATGGCAAAACAGATGGAAGTGAAAGTGAAGAGAATATTACCCGCTCATGCTCGCGTTGTGATCATAGGAGGAGGAATTATCGGGTGCAGTACCGCTTACCATCTTGCAAAGCTTGGTTGGAAGGATATAGTTCTTCTGGAACGAGACCAACTCACAGCAGGTACTACCTGGCATGCAGCCGGGTTGATAGAAGCGGGTGGTTTTTTTAGTGAAACCACGGTTGAGATGACAAGATATACCCTGGAACTTTATAGTTCACTGGAGAAAGAAACTGGTCTATCAACCGGATATAGGAAAGTCGGAATGATCTCTTTGGCTTCAACATCCGAAAGGATGGAAGAATTACGGCGTGTAGCAGTTTTCAGTCGTGAATTTGGTGTTCCAACACAGGAACTCTCCCCGGCTCAGGTAAAGGAATTTTGGCCTTTGGCTAAAACCGACGATATCCTGGCCGGTTTTTATTCACCTAATGATGGTCGTGTCAATCCTACTGACGTGACGATGGCGTTGGCGAAAGGCGCCCGTATGGGTGGGGTACAGATCTTTGAAGGAACTGCCGTCACCGGATTTAATATCGAAGATCTGCATGTGACCGGAGTTATCACAGATAGCGGGGTGATCCAGGCAGATTTTGTGGTCAACTGTGCCGGGATGTGGGCTCGCGAACTTGGTAAATTGGCAGGGGTCAGTGTGCCCCTGCAACCTGTGGAACATTATTACTTGATCACAGAAGCGATCAAAGGGGTCAGCCCTGATCTACCCGTTTTGGTCGATCTTGATAAATATTCCTATTACAGGGAAGAGGTGGGGGGTATCTTGTTTGGCTTATTTGAACCTGTTTCCGCGCCCTGGGCTTTGGAAGGCATTCCCAGGGATTTCAATTTCGGTGAGATCAACCCCAATTGGGATCGCATGATGCCCTATGTAGAAGATGCAATGCAAAGGATTCCTATCCTGGAAAATACGGGTATCCACAAATTCTTCTGTGGACCCGAAAGTTTCACACCGGATATCAGTCCTATGATGGGGTTGGCACCCGAGTTGGATAATTTCTATGTCGCGGCAGGTTTTAACTCACTTGGCATTCTTTCGGGTGGAGGTGCTGGTAAGGTTATGGCACAATGGATCGTGGATGGTTTACCAGATGTTGATATCACCGAAATTGATATTGCCCGCATGCAGCCATTTGAAAATACGCCAAATTATGTCAGAGATCGGGCTGTTGAAGTACTTGGCTTTATGTTTGAAGATGGGTATCCGAACAAACACTTTAAGACTGCCCGTAATGTACGCAAATCTGCATTCCATGATCGCCTGGCAGAAGCCGGAGCCTGCTTTGGTGTGTATGCTGGCTGGGAATATCCGGAATGGTTTGCTCCCAAAGGTATTGAACCCATAGTTGAGTATTCCTGGGGTCGTCAGAACTGGTTCGAGTACAGCGCAGCCGAGCATCACGCCACACGTGAGAATGTATCCGTACTGGATTATTCCGTTATGGGAAAAATACTGGTAGCTGGGTGTGATGCGGAGAAATACCTCAACCGCATCTGTTCAAATAATATCGCAGTCCCGGTAGGTCGTTGCGTTTATACCCAGTGGTGCAATGAAAAAGGTACCATCGAAGCTGATCTGACCGTTACTCGCTTGAAAGAAGATCAATTCTTAATATTGTCCGGGGACGCAACCTTGACAGCAGTGCAAACCTGGTTGAGACGTCACATACCCGCTGAAGCACATGTTTGCATTACCAACATTTCTTCTGCTTATAGCGTCTTGAATATTCAAGGACCCAGATCACGCGATCTTTTGAGCAGGATAACCCATGCTGACATGTCCAATCAGGCATTTCCCTTCCTTACCATGCAGGAGATCGATATTGGCTATTCCCTGGTCAAGGCGATCCGAGTCACCTATGTCGGCGAATTAGGTTGGGAGTTATATATTCCCACAGAGTTTTCCTGCCATGTTTTTGATATGCTCCTTGATGTTGGAAAAGATTTAAGAATAAAACACATCGGGATGCAGGCATTGAACACATTACGGATCGAAAAAGCTTATCGGGATTATGGCAACGATATTGACAATACGGATACGCCACTGGAAGCAGGGTTGGGGTACTTTGTAGACTTTGATAAACCAGGTGGATTTATTGGTCGTGATGCGCTCTTACGCTTGAAAGAAAACGGACCCAGATACCTAATGCCGCAGTTTTTGCTCAAGGATCCCGAGCCGATGCTGTATCATGGTGAG
This sequence comes from Chloroflexota bacterium, assembly GCA_043826315.1. Lineage (GTDB taxonomy): Bacteria > Chloroflexota > Anaerolineae > Anaerolineales > Villigracilaceae > UBA12087. The sequence continues at coordinate 893 of JBDRQK010000153.1, read as the reverse complement.
ATCATCTACCGGGATGGCAAGCCTGTCGGACACATTATGTCAGGCGGATATGGTCATACACTGGGTGCGGCTGTAGGTGTGGGTCCTGTTGAGAATGAGGGCGAAGTGATCACGAATGAGTTCATAAAGAGCGGTACTTACGAGATCGATATTGCAGGAGAGCGCTACCCTGCCCATGCATCTCTCAAACCGATGTATGACCCCAAACTTCTAAGAGTACGCTGCTGAGCTTAATTTTGCGAGGCTTGTTATCAATGAGAGTATACAATGTCTGAAAAATATACAACACCTGCTTGAATTGTTGGATGGAACCCGGCATGCTCCTGGGTTAATACTGAATAAATTCGATCTGGAAATGCCCGTTAATAATGGTTCCGAGTGGAGTGTCAGAGATAGCATTGGACATGTTTCAGCCTGGAATCAGGAGACGGTGAGATCTCTCAATGCTTATAGGGCAGGATCTGAATATTCAATTCCTGACCTGAAAATTGTTAAATACTCACCAATCCATTAGTTTGAGAGCAAAATCCTTAATAGGAGAAATCTAATAAAGAAACTAAATTCATCCCGCCTTTTCAATGTTCTGATGTTTTCAGCCTTCTGGGCTGCCCAAATCTTCGTTGCTAAATTGGGTTTCAATGATGGCGCAATGGTGCTTCCATTCGAGATCGTTATGGTAGCTTCAGCCATGGTTACCCTGTCGATTTTGATCCTCCCCAGGTCTGGTTCTGATCTGGTTAAACTGTACAGGTTCCACCCGGACCTGTTTTGGAATTTATTCCTGGCCAATACCCTCCAGGCTGGTCTGGGAACAAGTTTGAGCATCATCGGGATCGCTCTCACGGATGCCATCAATGCCGGGTTCCTGGTCAAGATGGCAACTGCAACAACCA
>JBDRQK010000152.1:0-7294 GCA_043826315.1 Chloroflexota bacterium | reverse complement strand
CGGTGGTAGTGATCAATAACAAGATAGAAGATTTTCTTTAGGGTTACTTCTTCCTCCAACCAGCATCTGGCTTGCTGAAGAAACTACACCTTGAACCTTTACAGGCCATCACCCGGTAATAATAACGAACACCGGGCTGTGCTGTAATATCATTGAAGATTCTCCCTTCTGGTCTGCCCAATAATGTTTTCGTGCCAGCAGGACTGGTCGAACGGAAAACCTTGTAGGAAGTGGCTCCCAATGAAGCAGCCCAACTAATTCTTACCCGATTGGTAAGTATACCGTTACTTGCAATGAGGTTCGCTGGGGGTGAAAGTTTCCGCCATCCAGGATTGGCTCTACTGATCACACTGCATCTCGTCCCCCTGCAGGCGATCACCCGGTAATAATAAGTGACCCCGGGTACTGCTGACTGGTCATCGAATTTATTATCCGTTGCCGTTCCCAACAGTGTTCTTAAACCTCTTGCACTGGTCGACCGGTACACTTTGTAGGAGGTTGCCCCGTTGGAAGCATCCCAACTAACCTCGACCTTGTCAGTTAAGGACCCATCAGTCGCTTGAATGTTGCCAGAGGGTGAGAGCTTCATCCAACCGGTGTTGCCCGAACCGTACCCACTGCAGGTGGAATCCACGCAGGTTTTTACCCAATAATAATAAGTCATCCCGGGAATTGCAGTAAGGTCATCAAAAGTTGTGCCTTCCGAGTCTCCCAGAATTGACTTGGTACCATCTGCGCTGTTTGCCCGGTAAACTTCGTAGGTTGTCGCTCCGTTGAAAGTTGCCCAATTTATTTGAACCTTATCGGTGAATTTACCATCACTCGCCTGCAGGCTATTGGGAGGGGCAAGATTCAGCGTAAAGGTGGCACTGACCGTTTTGGAGGTGTTCATCATCAGGCTGCATGTCCCGGTGCCTGGGCAACTGCTTGTGCTCCAGCCTGTAAAGGTGGAACCGGCAGCAGCAATGGCGGTCAGGGTGACCCTGGTATTGTAAGCAAAGTTTTCAGAACAATCCCCCGTGCAATTAATACCTGCCGGACTGCTGCTCACTGTCCCGATTCCGTTACCGATCAAATTGACTTGCAAAGTCAGAGAAACCTTCGCTTCAACGATCATGGCTGACATCGCCAGACCACCTCCACAGCCCTCCCCGGAGAAAGCCAGGCGGTAGTAATATGTATTTCCTTCGATCACATCAGTATCGCTATAACTATAAGCCACCGGTGAAGTAGCGGTGAAATTCCCGCACGGGCGTGTACTGTCGATGGTTGCGGTTTCCACCCAAGTATGCCCATCACCCGACCGGTAGAGCTTGAAGGCAGCATGGTCGATCTCGGTTGTGGTCGCCCAGTTGAGATGCACCTCCCCTCCTGACCAGCCGGCAGTGAAACTGGACAAAACCACCTGTGGATCCGTCGCTGGAGGAGTGGGGGGCGTTGGAGTTGGAGGGGTAAGGACATCGGGCACGGGATAGCGTCCATTCTCGGTACGGGAATCCTCCTCCAGGATCACTTCATTGACAATGGAGTCACCTGTTCCATCCCGTTCGATGCTCATGCTGACCTGCCCGTCTGCAGTGGCGGCGCCCGGAATTGCTTCTGTTACACGCTGCACATCCGCTCCAAGGGTATATCCCTTGGACAGGACTCCATCAAACAGCAGGTTTTGCTGGCGACCCATGAGATCGCCTTCATAAAAGGTCAACCGGGTATTGTACGCCTTACTTGGGTCCAGGTTGCTGAACTTGTACTTCAGGCTGCCTGTCTCCCCAAAGCGCATGGTCTGCTCGGGTGTTCCTCCCCAGCCATTAAAACCATCTGATGTCCAGGTTGGGTCATACCCGCAACCGTTTTCAGCGGACCAGGGTTCTTCCTCAGGACCGCTATCCCGGTAGCAGTACTCGATCTCCCCCAGATCGATGATGTTGACCAGGGCTCCATTTAATCCGCCAGCGCGCTGGATGGAGAGCAGGATGCTGCCATCGCTGTAGTCAGCAGGGGTCAGCAGGATCGAGACAGTGTGCAGGGTTGAATTAAGGATTGCAGTTTGATCCTGGGGTTGACCGGATTCAAAGACCTGCCTGCCGTCAACGATTATATTCACCGAACGCTCCCCCGAGCAGGGAGCCAGGGTCAAATCAAGATGGTAATAGCGATCTGGCAGCAGGTTATTGAAGCGGTACCGCAATTCCTGGGCGCTGCCCACCTGGCGATACGATTTTTCAGGGGTGCTGCCACAGGTCGTGACAACACTGCCCTGGCTGAGCCAGCCATATCCCAGGCTGGTGTCAAAAGTGGTATCCCCCGCACCACCCGCGTCCACGGTCAATTTGTCCCAACCAATTTGTGCCTGGGAAGATTCTTCATTATTGCTTTCATCTGCTTCCAGGATACTGTCATCCGGATCGACCTGGATAAAGAGCGGGTGGAGACCAGCCTCGGCGATGCTGAAGCTGATCTGTCCAGCAACCGACTGACCTTCAGGCACGTCCAGGCTGGTGCTGCCCAGTTCCACACTGCTTGCACTGGTGCCAAGGAAAAGTTTGACGGTGGCACCGCTTACATCCGCCTGACCGTTGTTCTTTATGGTCACATTTGCCTGACCGGTTTCATCCTGGCGCAGATCCGGTACGGAAAGGTCGGTTATCAGCAGGTCGGGTTTCTTCTTGACCACAGCCGGTGAATTGGCCAGGTTATTGGTCTCATCCGATTCGTCAATTGCACCGGATGCATCCGCCCTGACATAAATGGTGTAATTCCCGGGGGTCAGACCGGAGGTGTTCCAGACCACGCTCTGTTCCGGCGAGTTCTCTCCCACCCCCAGCGTTTCGATGAAGGTTGAGCCGATCAGGGTGCCGCCATCCGCGGGGTTCCCCTGGTAAAAAGCGATCGTAAAGTTCTCCGCCTTGTGGGTACCGTTGTTGTGGATGGTGCTGCTGAGGTCGACCAGCGAGCCTTCGGGGATGTTGTCCGCCGGATTGCCGTTTTGTGGCGCCACCACCGGAGCGCCGGGCTGCAGATCGACATCCGCCCCGGTTACAGAAGACAGCCCGAACAGGAAGATATCCGCCGGAGTATTCACATTGACCCGGATCGGGATGCTCAGGTTCTCAGCACTGCTGTGCTGGGCAGTGATGTAGGCATTCAAAGCATCCTTCAGGTTGGGAGAATCGAGCCTGACCGGCACGCTGAAAGATTGGCTGGTTGCTGTCCAATCACAAGTGCCATCGTTCCCAAAATCAAGGCAGAAGTCAATTGTTGAGCCGCTACCGGTGACCCGTTCCAGTAAGATAGATAATGTAATACTGCTGTACAGGCGGTTGGGTAATTGGACGGTAAAAGCCTGGTCGTCTCCATCGGTATTGTAGCTGCGCTGCCCATAAAGCATTTGATAGCGAGTATGATCCCCCGGTATCGCTTCGGGCAGGTACAGGCTGGTGGTGCCGGATCCTGTCATGGAATAGAAATTCACCTGTTGGGTACTGGCTGAAGGGTTGGATGTACCAGTTAGAGTTCCGTATTCAAAGCGAATTCGACCATAACCTCCATTACCTCCGGTTTTACCTCCATCAACCCCTCCTCCTCCTACACCTCCATTTGAAGTAATCAAATTTGTTCCAATTTCAATAGATGAAGAACGGATTAATATTGAGCCTCCAGCTCCGCCACCTCCTCCACCTGCAGGACCACCCGGGTCACTATTTAATCCATTTTGACCATTTGCTGTTATAGATCCTCCAGTTTCAATAACTAAATTTCTGGAATTGATAACAATTAAGCCTCCTCCATTCCCACCAGATCCTGCCCGGTTTGGGTTGTTGGCATTTCCTCCTCCGCCTCCTCCACCACCAAAACCTGCTATTAACAAATCTGATGTTGTTCCCCAAAGAGAACCACCTTGACCTTTACCACTCCCTGAACCTTCATTTCCTCCTATTGCATGACCACCTCCTCCCCCCCCTGACCCGCTATCATCTTGTGAGCCTCCTCCACCCCCAGCTCCGTTATTTAATTGTGATTGAATAGGAGTGATGCCGGTTTCGCTATCACTTTGGGTGCCAGTGTTAGGGGTAATTGGTCCTGATCCACCAAGTGCTGTTGATCCTCCAGGATACCCTATCCCAAGTGCACTAATGATCCCATTCGCAGCAATGATTACATCACCGGTAGCTCGAAAACCTAGAACACCTCCACTGCCATTAGCCCAACTGTGAGCTGTTAGAATTCCACCGCTTTCCACAGTCACATTTTGATAATTGGGAACACGGATGACCTGTGCCTTAGAATTGCCACCAACAGCATAGGAATTTATTAGATTCTTATTTAAGGTGAGTGTATTACTGGCAATACTGGAGATCGCACCGAATTCATAATTTCCCACACCTGTGCCCTGCATCTGGATCACCAGGACTTCCTGCCCGGCTGTAAAATCTACTGCACTTGTCAAAGTAAGGTTTGCCTGCCCACTGGAGGCGGTGGCTGCCAGCGGTGAACGGATATCATCCGTATATTTGATGTCTCCGTTAGCCACCGTCAGGTCGCCATTCACGCCGCTGCCAAACACGGTAAATGGACCGGTCTGCCCGCTGGCGCTGTAATAATTCACTTGTTGCAGACTGGCTGTCGGGTTTGTGGTACCAGACACAGTTGTATATTCGATGCGAATACGTCCAACACCCCCATTTCCACCTTGGGCAATTCCACTTAAAGAAGTTCCATTAGCCCCTGAAGCTGATATAAGATTTGTTCCAAGAGTAGCATTTTGGACTTTTATAAGAATCGATCCACCGCTTCCTCCACCATTTCCGCCATTTCCATCTCCTGATCCACCCTGGCTTCCATTATTGGTAATACTGCCAGAAATAAGCAATTGTCTCCCCGCAATAAAAATTATTCCTGCACCATTTCCTCCAGGATTTACAGAAATCCCTGAGCCTCCTGCAGAACCAAGATTCAATCTCGAAAGATCAGCTATCCCATAAGATGATCCACCAGATCCTGCACTTCCTCCTTCTTGTTGAGTACCTGGAGACCCAGAAGCTCCATAACCCCCTCCACCGCCGCCAGCTTTATGTTCTGTACCTGTCCCACCTCCACCCCCACCATTTGCTGCGGTTCCCTTGATGCCAATACCTGTATAAGATTCACCACTAAATTGTGCAGAAGTTGTTCCCCTAAAACCTTTCCCATTTGCGTTAATTATCCCTTGAATATTAACAATTCCTGTTGCTCTAAATGCAACAATTCCTCCCGTACTTCCATCCCAGGCATGGGCAGTGAGAACACCTCCACTTTGCACGGTAACATCATGGTATTGCATGACCCTCAAGACCTGGGCTTTTGAATTACCACCGACTGTGTAGCTATTGCCCAGGTTCTTGCTCAAAGTCAGTGTATTGCCGGCAATGCTGGCGATGGTGCCAAATTCGTAATTACCGGCACCTGTGCCCTGGATCTGGATCACCAGAACCTCCTGCCCGTTGGCAAAACTGGCGGTGCTGGACAATGCCAGGTTCAACTGCCCACTGGAGGCTGTGGAAGCGAGTGCTGACCGATAATCATCAGTATATTTAGTATCCCCGCTATTTACAGTAAGATTACCATCTTCACCCGTGCCAAACACGCCAAAAGGTGCGGTCTGACCGCTGAAATCAACCCCGTATTCCCCCACGCCTTTCATGGTTTCACCATCTTCTGAATAGAGGTAAAGCGGGAACATGCGAGTCGTGTCATCCGTCAGGGTATGGTCGAAGGTCACCAGGTCGTTCTGGTTGTGTGGTCCAGGCACATAAACATACTGGTCCCAGGGTCGGTAAGGGCTGATCGGATAGGCAGAGGCCGTCCCGGTCTGGGCAGCGATCGTGCCGGTGATGTGGATCGGGATGCTGGCATGGTTGGGGTCGTTACTGCGCAGGGTCAGGCTCAGGCTGAAAGCACCAGGGGACATCCCGGCTGTATCCAGCGTCAAGGAGAACAGGCGCGTCGCAGTGCTGCCCAGCGTACCGGCAGAACTGCCGGACACTGACAGGCCATTTCCGAAACCGGTCAGCGAGTAGCGCAGGTCACCCAGACCGGTGTTGGCCAGGGTCAGGCTGGCATGCAGGGTTGTGCCGGCCAGTACAGAGCCAAAGTCCCACGGATCGGGCAGTTTCACCAGGCTTGAAGCCATAGACGGCGTTCCTGCCAGTGCCGTGGCGTTGTTCACCCCCACCTCCCAAGGTGTGGAGGTCAGGCTGGCCTCCGGTAGCGGATCGGGACCAAAGGAAGCCAGTGGTCGCGCCGAGCTGTCGATGATATTTCCCTGTGAATCGGTGAAGAAAGCCAAAACGATCGAACTTTCGGGTGGATAGGTGCTCAAATTGATCGGAACACTGACCACGGTCGGTCCACTCGGAAAGGTCTGGTTGTAAACATCCTCATGCATAACCTCACCAGCCTCATCGATGTATTCCACGAACAGCTTGCCGTCTGTGATCTCAATGGGATGCGGGGAATTGATCACGAACCCAGCATCACTTGCACTGGTGGACGAAACATCCACACCCGGGTCGGGCAACATGCTGCCCTCCAGGGGGGTGATGTCATCATCAAGGTTGGCGATCAAGGCAGTTGCCGGCAGGATGAAGCGGTGGTTGCCCTGCGGGTCGTTGTACGAGACCACGATGACGGGCTCAACGGCGTTGCCATCCGTGATCGTATACTGAAAAGTGTCACTGGGTCCAACAATGACCTTTTCTCCCGCCGGGACGCGTCCGCTGCCGCCGATGGTGTTGTTGGTGATGTCGGTCAAGCCATCCGGCGAATACAGCACGGATTCAACACCGTAGGCATCGTAATTACCCAGGTTCTGGAAGACCATGCGCAGGGTGCAATCATTACCCGTGCAGGCTTTGGTGTAACCTGCCAGCAGGTTCGGTGCGGGATGCGAAGCCGGTTCATCCGGGTCGGTTCCCAAGCGGATCTCGTTGCGGTCGTTATAGCCATCCATGTCACGGTCGGAAATTATTCGAATTAAAACTGTGGTGTTTGGTTGAGCAAATGTCGAATTGAATTCACCATTGTAATCTAATCTATCTGATAAATATATGTTCCACCATGATGAGCTGGTCAAAGCATGTTTGCAGAATACTTGAGTAGTAGATGCAGGTGCTATTGTTGTATCTTGAGCACAACGATGAGGAATTAATATTGACGACTCAGGAGTGAAGATGGTTATAAGCTTGCCATTATTATCTTCAATAACTGGAAAATACCTCTTGATTACATCTTGAATTGTGTCCGATGGATCCCAAAC
>JBDRQK010000151.1:0-2147 GCA_043826315.1 Chloroflexota bacterium | reverse complement strand
GTGGTCCTGATGGTGATCACCCAGGGAATGAATTCCTGCCAGGAAGCCTGGACCTCGCTGGACCCCTACCTGACCGAAGCTGACCAGCAGAAGTTCAGCCATGGGATCTATCAATTTTCCGGTACCACCATTCAATTTTCTCTCGCACCCGCACATTCCGACCAGGTGGCTGGCGTTGTCACGGGCAGCTACCTGGGAGAAAGTCTCCTGGTGCAGCAGCAGGGAGTGGAAATGGAATATATTCTTGTTTACGGAGGAAAACTGCCATGAATAATGAGTTGCCAAAAACTGAAGTTGCCAGACCGGTCAAGAAAGCACCCGTCTTTTCAAGCTGCCTGGCGGTGGTTCTGGGATTTGCCCTGGTTCTCTTCACCCTGTTCGGGCTGATCGGTTTCAATATCTGGCGGGTTCTCTTCAACCCGACCCAGGTCAAGCAAGCCCTGACCAGCCAGATCGTTACCTCGGATGCTGTCCCCACCTTTTTGGAGATCTTCTCGGAGTGGCGCGCCGAACAACGCCTGGAAAGCGGCGAAGCCCTGAGCGGCGTCAACGAGCCGGATATCGTCCTGCTGATCTCCTACCTGGATAAAGAAGACTGGAACCAGATCCGGCAGCTGCTGGTGAGCAACGATTTCGTCACCAACCTGATCTCGGTCAGCGTGGATGGGATCTATCATTGGATCGATTCGGATGATCTCCTGCCGGGATTCACCTGGGACTTTTCCCCGCTCAAAGCCAACCTGGCAGGTCCACAGGGTGAGCAAGCCATCATGGTGGCCTACTCCGCGCTGCCGGAGTGCACGGAGGCTGAGATCCAGGATTTCACACAACGCCTGGCAGAAACACCTCCCGGCGTGACCATCCTTTACAACCTGTGCCAGTTTCCGGACCCCTGGCGTGCGGACCAGATCGGTGATTATGTTGAATCATTGAACGGTGTCAATGAAAATGTGCCGCAGCGCTTTGACCTGCAAGAAATGCTGTCCAGCAACCCGGCCGCTGCCGGAATGAGCCCAACCCTGATCAAGACCCAGCTCAGATTGGTGCGCCTGGTCGCCCAATGGGCATGGCTGGCAGCCATCCTGACCCTGCTGCTGATCGTGGTCATCCGGGTCCGTTCGCTGCGCTCGCTGGGGCAGTTCGTGGGTATTCCCCTGTTTTTCAGCGGAGCCCTGGCGATCCTGTTCACCTGGGGCGGTCAGTTCGCCCTGATCCAGTATATCTCCAGGAGTATCCTGACCAACACCTCGCCGTTGATCCTGCAGGAAGTATCCGCCAGCCTTAAACAACTGACCGCCTTCTTCTTCCAGCCCATGCTCATCCAGTCCATCATCCTGGCGGGATTGGGATTTGTGCTGATGATGCTGATATTCATCAAAAAACCTCAGAACGCAGGATAAGCATGCACGGATCCAATTGTCCCGGGTCCTGGTAACTGGGCCCGGGAACTTTTCCCGAATATCAGGAATTTTCAGCATCGTTCCTGCCAAAATTCGCCTGTGAATAATTTATATTTATCAATGAAGACCACTTGTGAAGTTCTCCGCATTCGATGGATTATCTTGAAGAGGTGACCCATGAAAAAACATAAGGTTATCTTCTTGCAACTGTTTGGCTTCACAACGATCCTGGCTTGCACCTTACTGAATATACCGGAGTGGAAAGTTGTGACGCCTGTTGCAAAGACACCAACGGTTGAATTGGCAATGGATTATGGAACAATGTACAAACTGGATGTCCATCCAGAATCAGGGTATGGACCGTTCCGGGCAACGCTTAAATACCTTAAAGGACATAAACTTTCTTTTGTGACCTGCACTTATGTCAATGAAAATAGAACAGATCTTCCTCCCGTGTTGATGGGTGTGGTAACCATAGATCCGGAAAGCGATGCTGAGTCGGAAACAATATTTTTCGAGGAAACACGGGCCGGGGCATACAGGTTGACCTGCAAAAGCGACTATGATCAGATTACACAGGGTTTTAAAGTGGAATCGCCATTTATAGGTGAATATGCGTGCGAAAACTGCTTCTCCGAGACCTGGGCGACGGAAGTATTTGCAGGAACTGAAGCTCCACGCAAGATGGGGCGTAATCAAGTCAGATTGACCATTGACGAATTTGGAAATGTTGCCAGCGGCTTTATC
>JBDRQK010000150.1:0-2703 GCA_043826315.1 Chloroflexota bacterium | reverse complement strand
CTCCAGGTGGCACCCACCACGACAGGATAGAGCGGATTGTCGCAGTCCCCATTGGAACTGGAGAAATCCAGGGCTCCGGGGGGATCCGTGGCAACAGGGGTATCTGCAGGCGTGAGCATGGCTACGACCTGTGTTTGTGCTTCAGCCGGGATCAGTGTTTGCAGTGAGCCGAGCGGATCTGCGCCACCGGTCAGGCTGCAAGCCAGTGTGGTGATCAGGAGGATTCCAAGCATGGATATCAGTTTGAATTGATTTTTCATATTAAATTCTCCAATTAAAGAAAAAAACACTCCTCAATGACCTTTCCGGGTTTTTGCGAACAGGGGAGTGAATGAATTGGTTATATTATACAAAATAAGATATATATTGTCAACTATCTGTTATTAAGCATGCAACTTCGGTTCCCTGCTGCTCAGGCATTGCGGCGTTATAAGGTTTTCTCTGTGTGATATCCTCTTCACCCCGATGTGGAGAGTGGGCATTTTCTCGCAGCCGGTGGGGAGAGATCAGACCGGCTTTTCAACAAAGACATAACGGGCTGCCGAATACCCGAGCGTGCAGGGCTTGCCGGCAATATTGATCTTGATGGTCTGGTTGAAAGGCAGCACCTCGATCACCTGGGCCTGTGCTCCCGGCAGGATGTTATTGTCTATCAAAAAACCCAGCATTTCCTGGTTGTTTTCAGCCAGCTCATGCACCCGTCGGATGATCACTTCCTGACCGCTTTTAATTTCCGTGAGCGGGATCCAGGCGCTGGTGGCTTCTTCACAGCCCGGAAAGGGGTTGCCGTGCGGGCAGACCTGCGGATCATTGAGAATATCCACCAGGCGCTCTTCCAGCTGGGGCGAGATGGCATGTTCGATATGATGGGCTTCAGCGTGGATCTGTTTCATGGGGAGCTTTAATACCTTCAGGAGCAGCCATTCGGTCAGCATGTGTCTGCGCACCACGGACTGGGCTGCATCCCGCCCGGTATCGGTCAGGTGGATGTCCTTGCGGTGTTCCTTGCCGCTGATCCAGTTGTCGCGCTGCATGCGCTTCAAGGTCATGGCGACCGTGGCCGGGGCAACATCCAGTTCTTCTGCCAGGCGGGCTGCCACGATGGCACCCTGGTCGCGCTCCATGACATACATGGTCATGAGATAATTCTCAACCGTGCGGGTGGGGCGTGAAGCGCTGCTGTGTGATTCTATTGGTGACATTTGACTATCAAATTTGTTAATGATTTAACCTATGGTAATATGGAAAATTAGTATATACTAACAATTGATCATGCTTTGTGCTAACCCATTCTATCATGCGCTAATGGGTTGTCAAGCATGTCCAAATCTCAACGGAGGCTGGATGCTGGCAGGTTTTCTCTTATCATTGCGTGAAGGTCTGGAAGCCGCCCTGGTGATCGGGATCGTCCTGGCTGCTTTACGCAAGACGGAGCGGCCCGGGTTAATGCCGGTCATCTGGCAGGGTCTGGGTACCGCTGTTGCTGCCAGCCTGGTTGCCGGGTTGCTGTTGGATTGGCTGGGAGCAGAGTTCGACGGCTGGGCAGAGCAGATCTTTGAGGGAATTACCATGCTGGCAGCCGCCATCCTGCTAACCTGGATGATCTTCTGGATGAAACGCCAGGCAGTTGATCAGAAAAAGAATCTGGAATCTGGCATCAGCCAGGCTGCCCAACAAAGCAATCGCCAAGCGCTGTTCTGGTTGTCCTTCCTGGCGGTCGGGCGCGAAGGGCTCGAACTGGTCCTGTTCCTGATCGCAACGAAACTGTCCAACGGCGCAATACAGACCTACCTGGGAGCTTTGCTGGGTTTGACGACCGCCGCCCTGTTGGGTTGGATGTTGTTCACTTCGAGCAAGCGCCTGCGCCTGGATCAATTCTTTCTTGTCACCAACATCCTGCTGATATTCTTCGCAGCCGGGTTGGTGGCGCATGGCATTCATGAATTCAACGAAGCCGGGATCATCCCAGCCCTGGTCGATCCCATCTGGGATATCAACCCGCTCTTGAGTGAAAAGTTGCCTCTCGGGCAGATGCTGACCGCCCTGTTTGGCTACAACGCCAACCCCTCCCTGAGCGAAACCCTGGCCTACCTGGCTTACTTTCTTGGTGTGGGTATTCTTTGGAAAACACTGACCGGGAAAATTACCCGATCACAGACAACCTGAAATTTTTGGAGTAGATCAGATGCATCTTTCGGATATGGATTCGGGTAATTGTGCTAGGTTCGTTGGCGTGGAAGGCGGGAGGCGCCTGACATGCACACTTCGCCAATATGGGTTCTACCCCGGAGAACAGATCCGGGTCATCCGCATCGGCCCGTTTAGAGGTCCCGTTCTGGTGGAGGTCAACCAGCGCGAAATTGCCCTGGGTCATCGAGTGGCAGGCAAAGTACTGGTAGAATTGGTATCGGACCGGGCGGAAGCCAACAGCAACACAGAATAAGCGAAAAAAAACGGTCTGCGCATCACACCATTCGACCCTTGTCTTGAAAACCAAAAAGAGGTGCAATGACCCAAAAACCCCTGCAATGTCTTTCCAATCTCGACCGTTACCTGACCGTCTGGATCTTCCTGGCCATGGCACTTGGTGTCGGTATCGGTTTTTTCTTCCCAACCAGCGTACAAAAATTTAACACCGCGGTATCCATCGGAACGACCAACATTCCGATCGCCATCGGCTTGATCCTGATGATGTACCCGCCC
>JBDRQK010000149.1:0-24250 GCA_043826315.1 Chloroflexota bacterium | reverse complement strand
TGGAATCTATTGGCTGCCCCCGGTTCACTCTCGTCTCTCCTGGAGGATCGAAGACCTTGTCACCCGGATAAAATTCAGTTTCAATCCACCTGAAGATACAATGTTTTTACCTAGCCCCGATGGACAATCCAGTACAATGGTCGCAGAAACACTGACAGCCGTCGTCACAGATGTTCCATCGGAAGCTACGCCTACAACTCAAGGTCCAACCCTTACGCCAACCCTAACCTTTACACCCCTGCCTTCTTCGGTAATGTTACCCAATGTAGTTTATGTGGATCAACGGGACCGTTGGAATTATTGTGGTCCTGCCAATCTGACCATGGCACTTAATTATTGGGGGTGGAGTGGCACACGCGATAACATCGCTGAAGTGGTTAAACCAGGCATCCAAGACATGAGTCTGGATTTCATCCAGCGAGGCAAATCCGACAAGAATGTCATGCCTTATGAGTTGACCGATTATGTGCAGGATTTTACCGAATACAATGTCGTCCTGCGCTATGGCGGGGATGTGGACCTGCTTAAGCGATTTGTTGCAGCAGGATTTCCTGTGGTTGTTGAAAAAGGCTATTATGAAGCTGATTACACTGGAAAAGTGGGCTGGTTGGGACACTATCAATTTGTGACCGGTTACGAGGAAGGAATCCAGGCAGTTATTGTGCAGGATACGTGGAACGATGGACCTGATTTCCGTATTCTATACGATGAATTTACAAATGGCTGGCGATCTTTTGATTATATTTTCTTTATCGTCTACCCACCCAACCGGGAAAGCGAAATCTTTCAATTGTTGGGAGCCTGGGCAGATCCAAATTGGAGTTACCAACACGCTCTTGACCTGGCTGATGCAGACATACAAAATTTGACAGGCATTGATCTTTATTTCTCCTGGTTTAATAAAGGTACCAGTCTGGTGAAATTAGGCCAATTCAGCCAGGCTGGAATTGCTTATGACCAGGCTTTCAATCTGTATGCCAACCTGGGGACAGATAACCAACAACGTCCTTACCGCATGATGTGGTACCAGACTGGCCCATATATGGCATATTATTATTCTGGACGTTATGGTGATGTTATCGAACTAGCTAATGTCACCCTAGAAACCGTTTCACCTCCTACCTTGGAAGAGAGTTTTTACTGGCGAGGATTGGCTGAATATGCACTCGGGCAAACCAGCTCTGCAATTGATGACCTGCGTGAATCTATCCGTTTGAATCCGGGGTTCACAGCCGGTCTGCAAAAATTGAATGATCTGGGAATTCAACCATAATTAGTTATGACTATGCGCATCCTACACTTCGCTGACGCTCATATTGACATGGCTAATCATGGCCGCCACGATCCGGAATCCGGGTTACCTGTGCGTATTTTGGATTTCTTAAAATCCCTGGATATCATCGTTGAAACCGCGATATCCGAAAAAGTTGATATGGTAATCTTCGCAGGAGATGCTTACAGGGACCGTACCCCCTCACCGACTTTTCAGCGTGAGTGGGGTAAACGTATCATGAGCCTGTCCAAAGCAGGCATTCCAACCCTGCTGCTGATCGGGAATCATGATATCTCACCTGCCCAGGGACGTGCCCATGCCATCCAGGAGTTTGACACACTGGAAGTACCCAACATCCGCGTCCTTGCCAAGCCTTGTTTCCTCACGTCAGAACAACTTGGACTACCATTACAGGTGATTGCCCTGCCATGGTTATCCCGCTCTGAATTCCTGGCTACCTGGGATCTGAGTGGTGATGATGCCATTAATGTCCATGCAAACATGGAAGAGCGGCTTACCGAGCGTGTGAAAGAATGGCTTTCCCAGGCTGACCCGGATCTGCCCATCATCCTGACCGCACATGCTTCTGTGCAGGGAGCAAAATATGGAGCAGAACGCACAGTGATGCTTGGTTCTGATCTTGTTCTATCCGGTTCTCTGGTAAAAAACCCAAGACTCGATTATGTAGCCCTGGGTCACATCCATAAGGCACAGAACCTTAATGAAGGCTTCCATCCACCAGTAATTTATCCGGGTTCAATTGAACGAGTCGATTTTGGGGAAGCCCAGGATGACAAGTACTTTGTCATCGCGGAGATCGAACGTGGAAAAACAATTGTTGACTGGCGGAAACTAGACCAGATCCGGTCATTTATCGACTGTTCTGTTGAACTTAAATCCGAGGAAAATGTCACCTCCACTTTAGAGAATGCGCTTCCCAGCAAGAATAAAATAAAAGACGCTTATTTGCGTTTGACAATAACCTATCCCCGTGAATGGGAAAGCCTGATCGATGATCAAACCATCCGTTCTTATGCTGCCGATGCATTTGAATTCCACATCATCCGGCGCCCTCAAATTGAAACCCGTATACGCCTGCCTGAAGACCAAACTGTCAGCAGTCTATCTCCGCTTGAACTCCTTGATATTTACTGGAAAGCCGGCCATGTTGATGAAAATGAGCAGGAGGCTCTCAACAAACTGGCAATGGAGATCCTGACCAATAATACAGAGTCAAATTCCGAGTAAAAATATGCGTTGGATCTATCTCTCTCCTCACCTCGATGATGCTGTCTTATCCTGCGGCGGTTTGATCCGGGAACAGACATTGTCAAGTACACAAGTCGAGATCTGGACCATCTGCAGCGGAGACTCTCCGGATGGAAGTCTTTCCCCTTTTGCGAATCTTCAGCACACACAATGGGGTATAGGAGCTGATGCGTCCACTATTCGTCGTGCTGAGGATATCGCTGCATGCCAAATTATATGCGCCAGGCACAGGCATTTACCTTTTTTAGATTGTATCTACCGCAAATCCACGGATGGTAATTGGCTTTATCCCAGTGAAGAATCAATTTTTGGACAACTTGTGGTGGAAGATGCTGCCATGATTTACACTCTCCAGACTTTCCTGGCAACCATTCTAAAACATGACGATGTTATGGTGATCCCGTTGACAATAGGTAACCATGTCGACCATCAATTGGTTCGAAAGGCCGCAGAAGGACTGGGACGTCCATTGCTCTATTATGCCGATGTACCCTATGTGATTAAACATCCAGAAAAAGTAATAGAAGCAACTTACAACTTTGATTCGCAATTGTACAATTTCCCGTTACTTTCCCTGGCTTTCTGGCAGAAATCCATCCAGGCATATCGATCACAATTAGATGTTTTATTCAAGGGAGAAGAGAATATGTACTCGATCATAAACCTGTATTACCAAAAAGAAAAAGGACTTCGTCTTTGGAGACAGAGCAATTTTTGATCCCCTTATAATCCTGACAGTTGAATTACGGAGAAAATGAAACTAGTTCATAAAAAAAATTTTATTGTAGTTAATAAAAAAAGCTTTCATCCGTCTTGCTTTTGGTTAAAAAACATGATATATTAATCTTCAGGTAGGAATAGAACCTACATGAGACGCATCTCTTAATCGGGATGCATCAATTTTTTTTAGACTGGATACCAATAATGCCAATCACTTTCTTAACCCCTGAAGGCTTTACGAAGCTTCAGGATGAATTGGAATATCTCCGTACTACCAAACGTAACGAAGTTGCCAATCGTTTGCATGAAGCCATGGATGGAGGAGAACTGATTGAAAACGCCGAATATGAAGCTGCCAAAAATGAGCAGGCTTTTGTTGAAGGGCGCATCCAGGAATTGGATCTCATTCTTGCGACTGCCCGTGAGATAGGCAATGGAGGAAATGGGGATTTGGTCCAAGTAGGATCAAAAGTCACCATTCAAGAGGATGAAGGAGAGCTTGAATCCTACACAATTGTAGGTGCAGCAGAAGCCAACCCTCGCGAAGGTTTGATCTCAAATGAATCACCCATCGGTAAAGCACTGTTAAATCACGGTTGTGGAGATAAAGTTACCATAGAAGCTCCTGGTGGATCGTTCAAAGTAGTGATCATTAAGGTAGAGTAGTCCGGGGCACGAATTTATTAGCCCCGCGCTTCCCATTGTGGGGGGCGCGGGGTTTGTTTCTTACGAGGCGTTATGACAGAATATACTTCTCTTGAAAAAATCCGACTTGAAAAAATTGAGCAGCTCAAAGCTGAAGGTATAGAACCATTCCCCCACCGCAGCCAGCGAACTCATACCAGTCAGGAAGCGATAACAGCCCTGGAGATTTCGGAAAATGTTACCAACGCGGAGGTAACTCCAGATGTAGTAACCGCCACCCTTGTGGGGAGAATCCGTGCCACACGCCCAATGGGGAAACTAACCTTCGCCCATATTGAAGATGGGTTTGGACGTATTCAAATCTTCTTACGTATCAATGAACTTGGACAAAAAAGGGTTGATTTTTTTAATGACAAACTCGACCTGGGCGACTTTGTACAAGTCAGCGGAAGTATGATGCGAACAAGATCCGGTGAACCTACGCTACTCGTACAAGATTTCATTATTCTGGCCAAGGCAGTTTCTCCATTGCCGGCTGACAAAGATGAAATCATGGAAGACGGCACAATCATCCGTCATGCCGCCCTGGAAGATTCAGAGCTGCGCGCCCGACAGCGGTATGCCGACCTGGCAGTTAATCCGGATGTTCGAAAAGTTTTCCGCACCCGCTCAGCCATTATTCGAAGTCTGCGCGAGTTTTTGGATGATCATGGCTTTTTAGAAGTTGAGACTCCGATCTTGCAGCCTATCTATGGTGGTGCTGCAGCGAAACCATTTGTAACTTTTCATAATCAGCTTAAACAAAACCTTTTCCTGAGAATTTCGTTTGAACTTTACCTCAAGCGCTTATTGGTGGGAAACCTGGAACGTGTGTATGAAATCGGACGGGACTTTCGCAATGAAGGTGTATCTTTTAAACATAACCCCGAATTTACACAACTGGAGTTCTATTGGGCTTATGCCGATTATTTGAAAGTAATGGATCTGGCCGAGCAAATGATCGCATATACTGCCACCCAAGTATTGGGAAAAACAAAAATCACCTACCAAGGCACAGAACTTGATTTTACCCCTCCCTGGAGAAGGTTGGAAATGCGCCAGGGTTTGTTGGATGTAACCGGTGTCGACATTCTCGCTCACCCAACAGCAGCGAGTTTGTTTGATGCTTTGAAAACCTTGGATAAAACTCCTAATCCAAATTACACGCGTGGCAAACTGATAGAGTTCATGGTCAGTGAATACCTTGAACCCACCCTCATCCAACCGACATTTCTATACGATTATCCACGTGATATTTCGCCTCTTGCAAAATCCAAAGCAAACGACCCAAGTACTGTCGAACGTTTTGAAGTCTATGTAGCCGGTCTCGAATTGTGTAATGCCTTCACAGAACTGAACGATCCCCTCGACCAGGAATCACGTTTCCTGGAAATGGGACGTGACTATTCACAGGATGATGAAGAGAAACACCCGATGGATGAGGATTACTTGCGTGCCATGAGATATGGCATGCCGCCTAACGGTGGATTTGGCATGGGAGTTGACCGCCTGGTCATGATTATGACTGATAAACACAATATACGGGACATCCTGCTCTTTCCTCCCCTACGGAGTGATGACCAGAGCTTTTAAATTGATAAAAGTCTGATATCTCTCAGAAAATTCTTATAGATCCTTCCATATTTGAGAGTAAGCCAGTAATCGTAGCTCCTATTTTTTAAACCTGTAGGTGGTATTGGATATTTTGGCAACATCCATGGGTCGATCAATTGTTTGGATCAACAGTTTATTGAATTCTGGCAAACAACTGTCAAATTCGTAGCTTGAATTACCAAATTTTCAGGTGCTGGATATCTTCTATGTGGAATCCAACTAGTCATTTCTGTCTTATGACACCCTGATCGGTTCATTAATCAGCTTTTTGTAACTATGATGTCAATTCTAAGCACATCATTGCGAGGTGCTCTATGTCGACACTGGCACCGGAACTCTGTGCAGGTGAGCAATCTCCTGTTTTATCGAGCATTTCGACTCGTAGGGGACCCCGCACGGGGACAAGTGTCCCGCACGGGGATAAGTATTGCCAAGCCACCAATGAACAAGAACGGTGGCTTGCAATGACTTGACTGTGCAGGTACTCAGTAATTAAATGATGGGCAATTAATTCAAACACCAATCTTCCACTTACTTACCATAATAGACTAAAATGTGAGCATGTTATCGAAAGTCCTCCGAACCAAGATCATGCCTCCACCACGCCATAAACGCATTCTGGATCGTCCCCGGGTGATGGAAATGTTCAAGCAGGTGTTCGAATTTCGCCTGACGATTTTACAAGCTGAAGCAGGTTATGGAAAAAGCACAGCATTGATCGAATTGGCAGACAAAGTGGAAGCCTGTGCATGGTACCAGGTTACAGACGAAGATAATGACACAATGGTTTTCATGTTGCATTTGTGCCATGCATTGCTACGTGTTATTCCTGATCTGCCAGACCTTCCGATCCACTTTCTTGAAATCTGGGATGGGTCACAAGGTCCTTTACCTTGGCGTGAATTAATCGACCAGGTGATCAATACCCTGAGCACAAACCTCAAGATTCCGACTCTGTTGGTGTTGGATGATGCCCATATTGTGACTGAAAATGGCGATGTTCCCCATATCATCGACAGGTTGGTCGGGCTGGCACCTGTTCATATTCATGTGCTACTCTCCGGACGTCCGGTCATTGACCTGCCAAACCTCTCACGTTTGCGATCCCAGGGAGAGGTGCTCATGCTGGACCAGTCTCTTTTGACCTTTACCACAAGTGAAATTGAAGCGCTATTTACGATGCAGTATGGGCTTGAACTTAGCAGTGATGAAGTGGATGCTCTCAGCACTTATACCGAAGGCTGGGCAATTGCTCTGCAATTATTCTGGCAGAGTATTCGCAGTCAATCTCCTGCGACGATCGAATTTCCCCTGAGGGCACAAGCCAATTCTCTGGATGTCCTTTTCGATATGCTGACCCACGAAGTCTTTGAGCACCAACCCTTGGATGTAAGGGAATTCCTGTTGATCACATCCACTTTGAGGGAACTAACACCGGAAGTATGTGATGGGCTTCGAATGGCAACCGGGCATGCAGTGGCTGATTCAGCCTCCATGTTGGCATACTTGCGAAGGCAGGACCTGTTCGTGGTTGAAACAGCAGGAGATGTTTTGCGCTATCACCATATATTTCATAATTTCCTGCGCCAACAGGCTTCTCTGGAACAAAAAAATATTTGGAATCACATCGCTGCCCAGTATTTCCAGATGAAAAATGATGCAGAAAATGCAGTTTTCCACTTGCTCGAAGCTCAATGTTGGAACGATGTCGCAGACCTTCTGGATACATACGCATCCAGCCTGCTATCTGCTGGACGCCTGGATACTCTTGCAACCTATCTGGATAATCTACCACCTGAAACTCTTCACCAGCATCCAGCGCTGATATTTACCCTTGGTGAGTTAGCGCGTCTTCATAGTTGTTTTGATGAAGCACTGGGTTGGTATGAACAAGCCAGGATCGCCTGGAATTCCCAAGGGCAACAGGATGGAGTTGCCCGTGCATTGCGTGGGCAGGCACGTGTGTATCTCGATACTGTAGACCCGAGCAAAGCAGAGCAGGTGCTTGAGGATGCCATTCGGCTAAGTGATGGGTTTAATGATCGCGAGTCCCAGGTGCGTCTATTCGAATTGCTGGCAGAAAATAAATTAAATTCCGGTCGTGTGGATGAAGCAGAACGACTGAGAAAACGCGCAGAAGACCTGCACCTGGAAGGACCAGGAAATGATCAACTACTTTTCCGCGTGCTTCTGCGAACGGGTCGTCTTGAAGAAGCTCGACAAGGATTGGAAGAGCGCGCAGATATTGAAAAACGTAATCCAGTGCAAACTCCTCGCGCCCATCGTGAAACCTTGTTAATCCTGTCGTTGATCTATTCCTTCATGGGAATGGAGGCTGAAGCCTACCAGACTGCTCTTGAAGGCACCCAACGAGGGGATGAACTAAAATCTCCATTCGTAACCGCGGTCGGACATATGCGCCAGGGCCATGCGTTGATGGTTTCGGGTCTAGAACCTGGTAAAAAGGATAATTACTTACAAGCAAGACGACAATTTGAAATGAGTATTGAAATCAGCCGCACACTTGCTGTTCCGCGCCTATTAGTTGAAGCAGATTGGGGATTATGTCGTGCTTACGGGTATCAAGGAGACCTGACCACAGCCCAATCCTATGCCCAGGAGGCGATTGAGATCGCCACCCAGGCCGGAGATGAATGGATCGCTTCCCTGACACGGCTCGCAATGGGAGCCAGTCTGATCCAAGCTGCACGTTATGAAGCTGCCGAAGAATGGCTCAACCGAGCCATGCTAGGGTTCCAGGAATGCAGTGATCCATTTGGTATGACAACAGCACGTTTGTGGTTATGCCTTGGATTTTCAAAACAAAAACAAACGATACGCCTTGAGCGGATGTTTCCCGAAGTGCTATCCGTTTGTAAAAGTAAAGGTTATGGATTCCTCCTGAAGCGTACATCCTTACTGGGAGCACTCGATGCAAGAATTTTTGTTCCCTTGCTGATCATTGCCCGACAACAGGGTTGGAGCAATACTTATGCCAGCGAAGTACTCGAAGAGCTTGGTCTAAAAAATGTGGTAAACCACCCGGGCTATCAGCTGCGCGTTCAGACCTTAAATGGTTTTCAAGTGTGGCTTGGAGACAAGTTAATCCCCACCAATGGATGGCAACGTGAGAAAGCTCGTCAATTATTCCAACTGCTGCTCACCTACCGCCGGACTCCTCTTGATCGTGACCAGATCTTTGAATACCTTTGGCCTGACGCTGATCCTCTGACTGCTCAACGGAATTTTAAGATCGTACTAAATACGATGTACCAAGTGCTGGAACCAGAACGAGATCCGGGTAGTGAATCTGCTTATATTTTACGTGAAGGGACTTCTTATTGCCTGCGCCAGGAAGCAGACATTTGGTTGGATGCAGATCAGTTCATCCAAGCTGTTCGCCGAGCTGGGAATCAGGACATCAATCTGTTGCAACAAGCTATAACATTGTACAATGGCGAGTATCTTCCTGAAACACTTTACGAAACCTGGGTTGCAGAAGAACGCGAACATCTCTCTACGCTTTTCCTTGAGAGTGCTGACCGCCTGGCAGAGTTATACATTAAGAAGAAACGCTACCCGGAGGTCATCGACCTTTGCCAACGCATCCTGACCCAGGATAATTGCTGGGAACGTGCCTACCGACAATTAATGGTCGCTTATGAAAAACTGGGAGATCGCGGGCAGGTAGGTCGTATATATCAACGCTGTTTACAGACACTTCAGGAAGAGTTGAATGTTAATCCCTCACCTGAAACAAAGAGTCTGTATGAGACAATAACTCTTTAATCCCGATTAACTTTTTTGCATCTTCAAGATGGTTTGTAACTACCCTGTTACCTGTTTCTGCTATCTTTAGGATGATGGATCACTACATCCCCCCTTCTATTTCATCATTTGTTATTCGCTTTGTAGTTGACTCTTTCTCAAATGGAGACTCACGGTCATCCTACCGCGGAGCAATCCGGCACATCCAGAGTGACGAAGAATTGAGCTTTAACTCCTGGGAGGATGCTGTAAAATTCATTCGGCAATATGTACCACTCGAAACCGAAAAAAAACCAACTGAAAAAGGTCCAGCAACCTGATCATTTCACTACTGGTGAAATTCATTAATATAAAGATGGAATAATACAAATATGATTATTATGCCTTACGGCAAATTGTGTTCAAGAATATCCCAATAAAAAAAACTCAATTATGTCTCAAAAATTACAGGAGAAAAAAATGCGCATGAAAGATAAAGTTGTTCTCGTCACAGGCGGAGCGGCAGGGATCGGCAAAGCTACAGCCTTACGATTTGCCCAGGAAGGAGCAAGGGTTATCATCTGTGATGTCAATGAAGAAGCAGGGCTGGAGACGGCTCGCGAATTAGGTCCGAGGGCATCATTCTATATAGTAAATGTAGCCAAACGGGAAGAGGTCCAGAAGTGGACCAATGATGTCGTTGCAAAATACACCCGCATTGATGTTCTTGTCAATAATGCTGGTATCTTGCGAGATGGACAATTGATCAAATTCAAAGAAGGTCAACTGGTTGGACAAATGGCTGAAGCAGATTTTGACCTTGTGATTTCTGTTAATTTGAAGGGTGTATTTAACTGCACGCAAGCTGTAGCTCCGATCATGGCCAAGCAGGGTGGCGGCGTGATATTGAATGCCACTTCCGTGGTTGGTCTGGACGGCAATTTTGGTCAGACCAATTATGTTGCCACCAAGTCAGGTGTGATCGGGATGACGAAGGTATGGTCTCGAGAACTTGGAAAATTTGGGATCCGTGTAAACGCTGTAGCTCCCGGTTTTACCGCTACAGAGATGGTGACAGCCATGCCTGAGAAGGTTCTGGATGGTATGAAATCCCGTACTCCACTTGGTCGCCTGGGAGAACCACGCGATATTGCCAACGCATATCTGTTTCTTGCATCTGATGAAGCTTCCTTTATCACGGGCGAAACGCTCCGTGTAGATGGTGGCATTGTCGTGGGAACCTGATATGGTGCGTCACCCGCAAATCCATTCGACTGGCAGTTATGTACCCGAACGAGTTGTAACCAACGCAGAAGTTGACGCTCTGATGGGTGAATCCACCAATGATTGGTTGCTTGCCAACGTGGGAATTCGTGAACGTCATTGGATGTCGCCTGAACAAACCACTTCTGATTTGGTCGTGGAGGCTTCCAAGAAGGCATTGAATAGAGCCGGGATCAAAGCAGATGAACTGGATATGATCATCATCTCGACTGATACACCTGACTACCTGTCTCCCTCCACTTCGATCGTCGTCCAATACAAACTTGGCTCATCAGCCGGATGCTACGATGTCAATTCAGCCTGTGCAGGTTGGGTTACAGCCCTGGACCAGGGAGCACGTTACTTAATGACAGAACCTTCATATAAATATATCCTGGTGGCAGGTGGGTATGGTATGAGCCGTTTTCTGGATTTCAAAGATAAGAAAACTGCCAACCTGTTCGCAGATGGTGCGGGAGCTGTAGTTCTTGGGGTGGGTGATACACCAGGTTTTATTGGCAGCAATTTCCTTGCAGTAGGCGAGTTCCACAATGCCTTGGGAATTTATTCCGGTGGTGCCAATCGCCCTTGTACACCTGAAAACCTGTTAGCTTTTGGCGCTCCCAAAGTCGAATTCGTCCACAAGTTTCCCAAAACATTTAATACAGAATACTGGCCAAAACTTATGCAGGGAGCCCTAGAGAAAGGTGGGTTGACCTTTGACGATGTGGACAAATATTATTTCACACAGTTGAATCTGCGAACGATCGAATTTATGATGGACCTTTTAAAACAACCCATTGAGAAAACTCACTGGATTATGGATAAATGGGCATATACCGGTTCACCCTGTGTAGCAATGGCACTGGATGATGCCATCGACCATGGAAAAGGCCCCAAACCTGGTGAAACAATCCTGTTTTGTGCCAGTGGTGGAGGAATTTCGATGGCATCCTCTGTGTGGAGGTGGACGGCAATTTGATTCTTATCGTTGCATGGATAAAAGGCTTAGATTTGTTGAATTCTTACCAAGCCATTATTAGCGGAGAATCTACCGATGTATATAGGTGATTATCTTGCCCGACGGGAACTCTACAGCCCGGACAAACCAGCTTTTATCGACGCGGGAAAATCCCCTGAATGGCGTCTTACCTTTCGAGACGCCAACCAACGCGCCAACCAATTGGCGAATTGGCTTGTATCTCGAGAAGTAACATTTGGTGACCGGGTGGCTATCCTAGCCAGGGATGGCTATGAACACCTGGATGTATTTTTTGCCTGTTCGAAGTTGGGAGCGATCCACACCGCATTAAACTGGCGGCTGCACTGGCAGGAGTTACTTGATATATTCGAGAATGTAAAACCGACTATCCTGTTTTTTTCTGATGATTTTAAGGAAAATGTGACCCAACTTGTTGATCACTACCCGTTGACCAGCCTACACCTGGATGGGGAAGGGATCCCTGGAAGTCTTCCTTATGAATCCACACTACAGGCTTCAACCGACACTCCCGTGGTTTGTGAGAAGTTGGAAGCAGAACACACTGCCGCTTTGATATTCACAGGAGGGACAACTGGTCTGCCCAAAGCTGCTGAAGTTTCACATCGCATGATCGCCTGGAATACGCTTAATACTGTTATTCACGATATTACCCATAATGATATCTATCTCAATGTCTTTCCGATGTTTCATACAGGGGGTTTGTTCGTGTACACCCTTCCGCAGGTCATATTTGGTGGAACGACCATCTTATTAAACAAATTTGATCCAGTCCAAGTGTTGGATCTGATCGAACGCGAAAAAGTAACTGTTTTTGCCGGAGTTCCAACCATGTACCAGATGTTAACCCAAGCTCCAAACTGGGAACAAGCTGATCTCACTTCGCTGCGTTTCTGCACTTCCGGTGGAGCTCCCTTGCCTGTACCCCTGGTGGAAAAATACACTTCAGAGAAGGGCATCCGCTTCAAACAAGGTTTTGGCATGACCGAATTTGGTCCCGGTATTTTTGCCCTAGCACCGGAAGACTCCATTCGCAAAGCTGGTTCGATCGGTCGCCCCAATTTCTTCGTGGATGCAAGGATTGTTGATGACGAGAACAATTTTCTGGGTCCGGATGAAGCCGGCGAGCTGGTACTTAAAGGACCTACCTATTGTTCCGGATATTTTCATAATCCCGAAGCAAGCGCTGCGGCTGTTGATGAGCAAGGTTATTTTCACACAGGTGATGTGGGGCGATACGATTCAGATGGCTATTTCTATATTGTTGACCGCAAGAAAGATATGTTTATCAGTGGCGGAGAAAACATATATCCAGCTGAAATCGAAAAGATCCTTTACCTGCACCCATCAGTGCATATGTGTGCAGTGATCGGGCTACCTGATGCAAACTGGGGTGAGATTGGAAAAGCCTGTGTGGTCCTCAAGGCTGGAAAAACAGCCAGCGAGGATGAATTACTGGATTTTATGGCTGGTAAGCTGGCAAAATTTAAAGTCCCAAAATCGGTCTCATTTCTTCCTGAACTGCCAATCTCTGCAGCAGGGAAAATACTCAAGCGCGAATTAAAAAACCAATTCAGTAATCCCAACAAGGAGGTCTAATGACCAACAAGAAACTCCTGCGAGGTGTCTCAATTATAGGCGCAGGTATGTCAAAGTTCGGTGCTTTTCCCGAGAAAAACAGCAGGGATCTGTTCGTGGAAGCCTTTAAAGACATGAGCAGCTCTGTTGATAAAGGATTCGATCCGTCCATCATCGAGTGTTTTTATCTAGGGAATTTTTCCAGTGATCTGTTCGAGCACCAAGGTCACACTGCCCCGATAATGGCAGATGCTGTTGGCTTAATACCCATCCCAGCCACTCGTGTGGAAAATGCCTGTGCCAGCGGGGCTACAGCCTTGCGTCAAGGCGTAATGGCTATTGCCTCGGGATTGTATGATGTTGTCCTGGTGGGAGGGGCAGAAAAAATGACTGATCTCCCTACAGCGGAAGTGACTGATACGCTAGCCACTGCAGCTGATGTTCCGTTTGAGATCGCAGCTGGATTTACATTCCCCGGGTTTTACGCTGCCATGGCTACCGCTTACATGGCTAAATTTGATATGAAACCTGAACATCTGATGAATGTAGCCATAAAGAATCATGACAATGGCTTTTTAAATCCTAATGCACAATTTGGTACAACCATTCAGAAATGGATGGAAGGGCGGATTGCTTCTGCGATAAAAAAAGGAAAACCAGCGCCAAATTGGAGCTCGATCTGGGATTTTCTCCATGATAATTCTGCCAATCCCATAATAGCCTGGCCTTTACGTTTATTCGATTGTTCACCGATCACCGACGGAGCTTCGGCATTGCTGCTGGTTGCCGAGGAACGCGCCAGGGAATTTTCAGACAAACCGATTCATATTATTGGCTCAGCCCATGCCTCCGATACTGCTTTACATAACCGGCTGGACTTAACCAGCTTACCGGCTGCAAAACTAGCTTCATCTCAAGCTTATGAGATGGCTGGCATCTCTGCTGGAGAGATCCGGATAGCCGAAGTGCATGACTGCTTTACGATCGCGGAAATCATTGCCAGCGAGGATATCGGTTTCTTCTCTCCCGGTGAAGGGTTTAGAGCTGCTGAAGATGGGATTACTGCCCGTCTTGGTGGAAAACCGATCAATTCAAGCGGTGGTCTAAAATCCAAAGGTCACCCGGTAGGCGCTTCGGGAGTTGCCCAAGTATTCGAGATTTGGAAGCAAATGAGAAATGAAGCAGGTGAACGTCAAGTACCAGGTGATATTCCATTGGCGATAACACATAACGTGGGTGCAACCGGATCGACCTGCGTGGTGCACATTTTCGAACGACGTAATTAGAGTACTTGCTGGTTGATAAAGGTTAACCAGACAAGAAGGTGACTCGATCAATATACAGATCGTATTGAATAATTTAGACCATGACGAAAGAGAGATGAAATAATGGATGAGACAATAACCAATTCTCTACCTCAAAGACCATTTACCGCCGCATCATTTAACCAATACTTGGCAGAAGGAAAATTGATGTCGTCGAGTTGCTCGGATTGTGGATCGCTCAGTCTTCCACCACGAGCCATATGTTCCAATTGTCATAGCTTAGATCTGGAATGGACAGAGTCCAGTGGAAAAGGCAAACTGGTTGGTTTTACTGTGGTCTATATTGCTCCAACCTTCATGATCGAGCAGGGTTATGGTCGCGAAAAACCTTATGTAAGTGGCATCGTTGAACTGGAAGAAGGGGTCAAGATCAGTGCCCGTATCCTGGGAGTGGACGCCACAAACCCGGAATCCATCCGAATCGGTACCAGCCTGGAGGTTGAATTTATTGAAGCTGGTGAAGATAATAAAAAGAAAAGCTATCTGGCTTTCAAGATCAAGCAATAAGAGGTTGTGACAAGTATGTCTGAACTAAAAGTCAATGATGTAAACCTTTATTACGAACTACATGGACCGGAAGACCAACCTGTTCTAGTGCTCAACAATGGGATCATTATGAATGCTGCATCCAGCTGGGTTTTCCAAACCAAGATCTTATCTGCCCATTACCGACTGCTTCAATACGATTGCAGAGGTCAGGGTCAATCAGAACACCCGGCAAGCCAATATTCAATGGAAATTCATGCCAATGACCTGGCTGCACTTTTGGACGCACTCCATATTGAAAGGGCACATATCGCCGGAATCTCATATGGCGGCGAAGTCGCACAGGCTTTTGCCTTGAAGTATCCGCATAAAACCAGAAGCCTGCTACTGATGGATACAGTAAGTGAAGTGGGTCCGGAATTACTTTTGATCATCCAAAGTTGGATGGATGCTTTGCGGAGCAAAGAACCGCTGGTTTTTTTTAATTCGTCCGTGACCTGGAATTTCTCAACCGAATTCATTGCCAAGAATGGAGCTTTGCTTGAAGATGCCAAAAAACGTTATGCGCAGCTGGATTTCCCTGCCATCATTCGACTGTGCGAAGCATTCTTGGAAGTGAATTTCACTCACCGCCTTGGAGAAATAAAGATGCCGACCTGTATAGTGGTTGGCGAGAATGACCTTCTAAAAGGTACGTCATATGCTGAAATTATTAAGAAAAAGATTCCACATGCTGAATACCATGTTTTAAAAGGTGCAGGACATGCTTCCTGTTGGGAACGACCTGAGGAATTTAATTCTGTATTACTTGGATTTCTTGCCAAGCAGGACAAAAGTTTGTAACCCGTGAGAAACCGTGGTTTGTTAGAATGAAAAGATAGATGGACTTTTTTTTATGCATGCAACCGACTTGCTGAGAAAACGTGCAGAACTGACTCCCAACAGGGAAGCTTTATACGATCTGCATACCGGAAAGCATTACACATATGCTGAACTCAATCAACGCGCCACCCAGTCTGCTAATTTTCTACAAGAAAAGTTTGATGTACAGAAAGGGGACCGCGTCTCAATACTGGCTCAGAATTGCCTGCCTTTTGTAGATCTTCTTTTTGGGTTGGGAAAGATAGGGGCTATTTTTGCACCTCTTAACTGGCGACTGACAGCACATGAATTGTGTTACATAATTAATGACGTTCAACCTAAAGTTTTAATCTGCGGACCGGAATATGTGTCTGTATTGGATGATTTGCAATCTGAGATCGAAGTTGATCATCTCATTTCACTAGAGAATGCCAACATCCCCCGAGCGGAATCTTATGAGCTGTTGCTAATAAATGCTTCAAATAGCGAACCTGCACGTCCGCAAATTGATGAAAATGATGGAATATGTATCCTTTATACATCAGGAACAACTGGGAATCCCAAAGGGGCGATACTTACCCATCGCCAGGTGCTTTGGAATGCGATCAACACGGTTGTATCCTGGGGATTGAGCGAGAATGATATTTCCCCAATCCTGACACCCATGTTCCATTCTGGAGGTCTGTTCGTATTTCTGGTGCCATTGTTTTACGTTGGGGGGCGTATTGTACTGGCCCGTAATTTTAATCAGGACGAATCTCTTAAGGTCATTGTGCGTGAGAAATGTACAGTCATTCTTGGTGTACCCACACTATTTCAGATCTGGATGAACAGTCCTCTATTCCCAGATGCTGATTTCAGTCATGTTCATTTTTTTATTAGTGGAGGTGCTCCCTGCCCGCCTTCATTGATCCATGCCTGGAGACAGATAAAAGGTGTGGCAATGCGACAGGGTTATGGTCTCACAGAAGCAGGTGTAAACTGCTTTACTATGACAGATGAAGAGGCGGTGCGCAAAGCAGGTTCTGTGGGAAAACCGATCTTTCACAGTCAGATGCGCCTAGTCAATAGCGAATATAAAGATGTTCCAACTGGTGAAACGGGTGAATTGATCATTTCCGGACCTATCGTTTGTGCCGGTTACTGGCGTAATGAAGAAGCCACTGCCCAATCCCTGGTGGATGGGTGGTTCCATACTGGTGATATGGCCCGCCAGGACGATGAAGGTTATTTTTACATTGTAGGTCGTTATAAGGATATGATCATAAGTGGAGGCGAAAATATATATGCCGCCGAAGTGGAAGCCGTTTTCCGAGAACATCAGGCTGTGGCTGATGCAGCCCTTATTGGTCAACCTGATGTAAAGTGGGGTGAAGTCGGTCTGATGATCGTTGCACTTAATGCTGGAAGTTCGGTAAGTTCAAAAGAATTGCTGGATCATTGCGTGGGACAATTGGCACGCTTTAAAATTCCCAAACGAGTCGAATTCGTAGATGAGTTACCTTATTCTGCATATGGAAAAGTTATCAAGGCTGAATTACGAAAGAAATATGCATGACAATGTGATTATGATATCGCAAACTTGAGACCCAATAGAACTGAAGTGAGAGAAAGCTGGTTAATAAGAAGAAAGGATAAAAATGCCTACAACCAAAGTGAATGATATCAACATTCATTACGAAATTAACGGAAGCGGTAAAGCAGTAGTGCTTATTTCTGGACTGGGTTATCCTCTTTGGCAATGGCACAAAATGGTACCCTATCTGTCGAAGCATTTCAAGGTGATCACTTTTGATAATCGCGGTGTCGGAGAGACGGACAAACCTGCTGGCAATTATTCCGCCCAGATGCTGGCTGCTGATACAGCTGGTCTTTTAAACTCTCTCGGAGTTGAGAAAGCTGTCATTTTGGGACATTCAATGGGCGGGTATGTTGCCCAAGCGATGGCGCTAGACTTTCCTGATAAAGTGGACAAATTAATTCTATGTTCTACAAATTTTGGCGGCCCGAGGCATATCCCAATCACCATGGAAGCCTGGTCTGTTCTTTCGGACACAACCAGCGATCCACTGACCCGCTTTAAGAATGGTTTGGCAATCAGCACCGCACCAGGTTGGGCAGAGTCCCATCCTGAAGAAGTACAGGAGTGGGTTAATTGGCGAATTTCAAATCCCCTGGACCTGGTTGGGTACCAATCGCAGATGGCGATCGGACTTGGGTTGATTGCTGAAGATGCAGCCTTTGAGAACCGGCTGCCAGATGTTAAAGCCCCGACATTAATACTTTTCGGTGAAAATGACAAGGTTGTTCCCCCGGCCAACGCGAGCCTTTTAGCTTCAAAAATACCAACCGCCAGCGTTGTGATATTACCGGTTGCAGGACATTTCTTTCCGATCGAAGTGCCGGAAGCAGCCTCACAGGCTGTCATCGATTTCATTAAACAGGAGGTGCCAAATCAAAATTGAGTTTCTGATGGACGTTACTTTATCAAATCAACAACTATTCTAGGAGGAGTATCTCATGAAAATGTTTAAAACCATCGCCTTTGTCATGGTCGCCATGATCTTGTTATTATCAGCTTGCGGTCCTGCTGCAACCGAAGCCCCAACCATGGCACCGACCGAAGCCCCTACCATGGCACCAACTGAAGCCCCAACCATGGCACCAACTGAGGCACCTGTGACTGGTTTGACTTGTGCAGAGCCGATCAAAGTCGGTTTTATCACAGATGCAACCGGTGCACTGGCCATTTACGGTGCCCATATGCTGCCCTCTTTCATGCTTGGTATGGAATACGAAGCTGGAGCAGCCGGCTCAGCGGGTGACAAGTTTGATTTTGCTGTTACACAGGAAAACACCTTCATGGTGGATGATTGTGAAATCCAGGTCTTTGTGCGTGATGATGCCAGCACTCCTGATACCACAGCCACTGTAGCCCGCGAATTAATCGATGTCGAAGGAGTAAATATCCTGGTCGGTACCGTTTCTTCAGGTGCCACAGCAACCTTACAGGGAATTGCTGCAGAAAGCAAGATCCCCCTGATCGTTGCCCCGGCTGCCGCCAATGATATAACTGGCGTCAACTTTAACGAATTTACATTCCGTACCAGCCGCAACAACTATCAAGATGCAATAAATGAATGTGCCTATCTGGTTAAGCAATATGAGACTTTCGTTCAGATTGCTCCAGATTATGCGTTTGGGCAGGGATCCGCTGCTGCTTTCCGCGATGCCTGCACACTTGGTGGTGGTACTTTCTTGGTGGATGATATCTTTGCGCCATTGGATACCACTGATTTCACTCCTTATATGGAGCAGGTACTCAACTCCGGGGCTGAAGCCTATATCGTAACCTGGGCTGGCGGCGGCTTTGTTCCGTTGATGCAGGCTGCAACCGACCTGGGAGTGACCGAATCCATGGCTTTAGGCGCTACCTTTATTGACAATGTGCTCATGCCCATCTGGTATGGCAATGCACTTGGAAGCACCAGTGGTATTTTGTATCATTGGTCCGCCCCGCAGAACGCTGCCAACGATTTCTTAAAGACCGAACAAAAGGCTCGTTATGGAACAATGCCAGATCTATTTGGAGCGGATGGTATGAATGCAGCCATTATGCTTGTTGAAGGCTTGAAAGCCACCAACGGAGACGCAAGTGGTGCAGCCCTTATTGCAGCTTTTGAAGGTATGAGTTTTGAAGGCCCGAAAGGTACAGTCTACATACGCCCCGAAGATCATGTTGCGATCCAGGACATGTACATCTTGAAGTTGGTCAACCTGACTGACCCGGATGCCAATTTCTATGAATATGTGGATACCACCCGTCCGGAACCTCCATGCCTGCTGCCCGAGAGTTTGAAAGCTCGCTGTGGCAGTCTGCCCTATGGTTCATTGAGTGGGAATTAAACTGCAAGTTGCTGAAAAATTAAGTTCCTGGGAGCCGAAAGGCTCCCGGGATTTCCTTAGTATTTAACGCTGTTAATATCCCCAGTTATCGAAAGGTGCCATGGACCTTGATATTCTGTTTGAGACCATAAACCTGCGCAAGGAATTTGGTGGATTGGTGGCTGTGGACAATGTCAATATCAAAGTCCATAAAAAAACATTACATGCCATCATTGGCCCCAATGGAGCAGGCAAGACAACTTTCTTCAATATGCTGAGCGGTAATATCGAACCCACCAGCGGAAAAGTAATTTATAAGGGTCGAGATATTACCCACCAGCCTGTCCATCGAACCATCCATTTCGGAGTTGGGCGCTCTTTCCAAATTTCCAATATCTTTCCCAATTTAACCGTTTTTGAAAATATCCGCCTTGCAAGCCAGGCATTGGGTAATGATAATTTTAAGTTCTGGTGTTCCTCTTCGACTTTCAAAAAATATGAAGATCAATCCTGGGCGGTACTCAAGCGTGTTGGGCTTCAGGATCGCGCCAGCGCTTTTGCGCGTACGCTTCCACATGGAGATCAGCGTAAGTTGGAACTGGGTATGATACTGGCTCCAGACCCGGAAGTCCTAATGCTGGATGAACCCACAGCCGGAATGGCTTCCGAACAGGTACCCGAATTGATAGCCCTGATACAGGAGATCCAGCAGACGGGTGATAAGACCGTCATGCTGGTTGAGCACAACATGAATGTGGTAATGAGTGTTTCAGACAGGATCACAGTAATGCACCAGGGAGCTATCCTGGCTGAAGGCAATCCGTCTGAAATAGCAGCAAACAAAGATGTACAAACGGCTTATCTTGGTGGCTTGTATAATTTTAATCATTGACCCTTTCTTGAACTACAGTGAGTCATAATGGAATATATCCTTGAAGTACAAGATATTCATACTTTCATCGGGCAGTATCATATCCTGCAGGGTGTAACCGTTCGTGTGCCTCGCGGCAGCATTACTGCACTTTTGGGGCGTAATGGTGCCGGTAAAACCACAACTCTAAAATCCATCCTGGGATTAACCCCGCCACGTCAAGGAAATATCATTTTAGATGGGCGAGAGATCCAGGGCATGCATTCATTTAATATTGCTTCACTGGGGATCGGTTTTGTACCAGAAAATCGAGCCATTTTCCGTGATCTTTCGGTTGAAGAAAATCTGAAGATTGCTGAACGTAAAAAAGGGGATTATGACGATAAGAAAGAATTTATATTTTCTCTTTTTCCCGATCTTAAACGACTTATTAATCTTTCCGGAACCAATCTTTCCGGAGGACAGCAGCAGATGCTGGCAATCGCCCGTGCGCTGGTTGCTGATAATAGCCTGTTATTGATCGATGAACCCAGTGAAGGATTGGCACCGGTTCTGATAGAACAACTCATGAAAGCCATCCGTCAACTCTCCAATGATTCGACCGTTGTACTTGTAGAGCAGAATTTCCTGGTTGCCAGCCAACTGGCTGAAAATTATGTGATCATAGAAGAAGGCAGTTCTGTAAAAGAAGGAAAAATGAAAGACCTGGTAAATGACAAGGAAACAATTCAACATTATCTGGGTGCCGCATAAAGCGGGAATATATCCAGCCCTTCCGAAGGATTGTAAATGAAATTATTCGTTTATATTCGTAAAAACTTGACATTACTCATCATCCTGACCGTTTTAGCCATCCTTTTCATTGCAGCCGCCAATGGGATGGATTCCAAGGATTTTGTCATTACCCTTCTACGCAGTCTCTCGGTCGGCTCTTTAACATTCCTGGTTGCTTCAGGTTTTTCTCTTATCTTCGGTTTGCTGGATGTGCTCAACCTGGCACATGGCACGCTTTTTATGATCGGAGCATACATCGGTTGGACAGTTTATGTACGTCCGGATACTTTCGTGGATCTGCTTGCGCCCATGGTTTTGGTTTTAAGTGGATTCCTGCTTGGGGATGTATGGACCATGCTTTCCAACCGTATCCGTGTTGGAGAGCGGGCGAAACGATTTTTGCCCTGGTTCGGGATCTTATTGGCAGCCCTGATCCTTTTCAGCATTCTGAAACAATATCCCATCGCCATTTGGAATGTGGGAGACTATTCCCAGAGTCCGGTTTCCATCTCTTACCTGGCAAGCCAGGGGCAAAATATTTTGAGACCACCGGCTGATATGACGGGTTTTTCTCCAATCCTGGGTTTGACCGGCTTGATCTTAAGCAGCCTGCTTATGGCTTTTAGCCTGACCATTCTGAAATCGGGAAACCAAGCTTCCTCCACCCGACTGAACTGGAAAAATTTTACCGGATTTGGAGTCTTGATCCTGGCAGGTATATTCTTCTTTATTTTTAATGATCCACTAACAGGAATTCTGGCAAGTATTAACACAAACTGGTTGTTCTTAATTGCCGTATTAGTGGCAGTGGCAAGCGGTGTTGGTTTAGGCGCATTAATGGAAACCACACTTATTCGACCGCTTTATATCCGACCCATCTACCAGCTTATGCTCACACTTGGTTTAAGTGCGATCGGTATCGAGATGGTTCGAGCGATCTGGGGTCGTCCGGAATTTACCATGCCCCGCCCAGAATTGTTTGCCGGGACAGGCGAGGGTTGCCCGGCGACATCCCTGGCCGGTTGGTGGCAATACCATTGTTCTACAATGCTGGTGATGGATGGGAGAATCCGTGTTTTTAATGAAATATTTATCCCGGTAATTGGCGTGATCGTACTGGTTGCTGTTTGGATGCTGCTGCAACGTTCACGGTTGGGTATGATCATCCGGGCGGGTGTACAGGACCGGGAAATGGTCGAAGCACTTGGCATTAATGTGCGGCGTGTTTTTACTCTCGTGTTTGCACTTGGTGTTGGTCTAGCAGCCCTGGGAGGAATTCTGGCTGCCCCCTCAATTGGTTTATCGAATTTGATGGGTGAGAGCTTTCTCCTTAATGCCTTGATCGCCCTGGCGATAGGTGGTTTGACGAGCTACCCTGGGGCGGCACTAGGATCATTGTTGGTAGGGCTTTTGCAGCAATTTATCATCAAGTATGGACAGATCGGTATCCCAATCCCCTTCACAGAGATCATTTTTAAACCATCGCCTCCAATTGTTCCAGCTGCAACCATCCTCTTGATGGTGGTCATCCTGCTCATCCTGCCCAATGGCTTGCTGGGGAAAAAGGATTAACTCATGGTAAAAAATAAAATTCTTGATTCAATAAAGCTCAACCGTGGGTTGCTGATCACCTTGCTTGGTTTCATCCTATTGCCATTCATTATAGGTCTGTTTGATGGAGCATCCCCTGCACAGGTTTGGATTAATGGCAGTGGTCAATCCAAGTTCATTCAGGGATTAGCTATTGAGATCTTCATCCTGGCACTATACGCTTTGAGTTATGATTTGATCTTCGGTTTCACTGGTTTATTATCTTTTGGTCATTCCATGTTCTTTGCCGTGGGAGCTTACCTGACCGGAATTTTACTTAAAAACTTTGCTTTTTCAATTCCTGCCACATTTGTGATGATCCTGTTAGCCAGCATCCTGCAAGCCTTATTGTTTGGTATGGTCCTGCCGCGGGTTAAAGGAATTACCTTTGCATTGGTCACTCTTGGTATGGCTTCTGTTTTTCATGTGCTGGTCCTGTCAACTGAATTGGGAAAATACACCGGCTCCGATGTGGGTTTACAAGGTGTAATCGTTCCTGAATTCCTCAGTCCTTCCAGTGAGCGTTTGCGACTGTATTTTATCGCCTTGACAATTCTGGTATTTGTCTTCATGGTCTACAAGCGTTTTATTAACTCACCGACCGGGAGGGTATGTACTGCCATTCGAGAAAATGAGGGGCGTGCCCTCATGCTGGGTTACAATACTTTCTATTTCAAGTTAACCGCATTGATGCTGTCCTCCCTGACCGCAGCCCTGGCTGGTATGATGCATACCATCTATCAACCAATTGTCAGTCCGAATGTGGCCGGGTTAGGATTCACGGTATCGGCATTGCTGATCATCCTAATTGGTGGTGTGGGGACATTGAACGGAGCCTTGATTGGAGCAGTGGTCTTTCGCCTTCTGGATTATGGATTGCGTCGATATATTGGAGAGAGTGCCAGCTTTATCAATGGCGCGGTCTATGTTTTGATCGTTCTATTCCTTCCATTTGGAATTGTGGGAACCTGGAGAATGAAATCCTTGCAGATAAGACAAGGCTGGAAAAGGTTACTGGGTATGTTTGCCAATTCTCATGATAAAAGTGAAGAGGCATAACCAATAAGAATAACCGAATGAATGTGGGAATCTGTCTCAGAATTTGCCATCATGATTAAACACGGGAGGGAAATAAAATAATATTCGTATTACCATAAATGCCACCCCAATTATTTAGCGATCAATCTGAAAGACTTCAATCGAGGTAATTATTAACCAGGGAATTTTCAATAGACCTCAAGGTGTCAAGGTTTAAAAACATACGGCACACTTAATGGTGTTTGGCAAATTTCACCGAAAATCAAGGGGTG
>JBDRQK010000148.1:0-2391 GCA_043826315.1 Chloroflexota bacterium | reverse complement strand
CAGCGGCTCTTACGACGGCACGATCCTGATTTGGAAAATGGAGGCCAGGCAGTAAATTTAAGCATGCTAACCAAATTTTTCCTCTCTATAAACATAAGCCAGTCGTAATCCAATTGTGTTGTTGAAAGCCTGGATTTAGATAAGTGGCTATCCCTATTTTTTTTGTAAAGCCACCTCATTTTTAATCCATATTACCATTTTGGTAACTATTGTGATATAATCCTGCCATGAGGATCATCAGCAGGCGTAAACTGCGGGAATTCTGGGAAAAACACCCGGATGCAACCATCCCATTGCAAACCTGGTTCCATGATGTGGAAAGTGCTGTCTGGAACACTCCGACAGATATAAAAGCAGTTTACAAAAATGCCAGCTTTGTGGCTGATAACCGCGTTGTGTTTAATATCAAAGGCAATCATTACCGGTTGGTGGTCGTTGTCATTTATCAACATGGTGTTGTTTACATCCGGTTTGTTGGAACACATGCAGAATACGATCGAATCGATGTAACCACGATATAAGGAGTATCAAAATGGAGATCAAACCCATCCGCAGCGATGATGATCACAAAGCTGCATTAGCAGAGATCGACAAACTAATGGAGTCTCAGCCCGGCACCCCCGAGGGTGACCGGATGGAGGTGTTGGTGACCCTGGTTGAGGCATATGAGGCCAAGAACTTCCCGATATCCGAACCGGATGACCCGGTGCAAGTTTTGGAGTATTACATGGAAAGCCGCGGGTTAAGCCGAACGGATCTGATCGGTTACCTGGGCAGCAAGGAACGGGTTTCTGAAGTATTAAACCGAAAACGCGGACTTTCACTGGCGATGATCCGACGATTACACATTGGATTGGGAATTCCATCTGACTTGATCATGGCAAGACACACACAAGCAAAACCTAAAACTTCCCGCGCGCAGAGCGAGTCACATATTCGGGTATAAATTTCGTCCAACGATTCGAGCCTGGGAAAAGACAGGTTTTAGACGACGCGCCTTCCAGAGATGGAGGCACTTTTTCTAATTTGACAATAGTACGCCAATGGCGTATAATCCTATGCGA
This sequence comes from Chloroflexota bacterium, assembly GCA_043826315.1. Taxonomy (GTDB): domain Bacteria; phylum Chloroflexota; class Anaerolineae; order Anaerolineales; family Villigracilaceae; genus UBA12087. Next base: position 1,327 of record JBDRQK010000148.1, on the reverse strand, counting down.
GGATAAAAGACACTGTGGTTATCATTGAAACATCCATCTTTACTCGCCAGGTTCAAGCGCTGCTTTCGGATGATGAATATCGTCAATTACAAATGACATTGGTTCTTCATCCGGACGAGGGATCCGTGATCCCGGGTAGTGGTGGGTTGAGAAAAACGCGTTGGTTTTGGCTGGTCGCGGAAAACGAGGCGGTGTTCGCATAATTTACCATTGGGCAGTTGTGCAAGATAAAATCCTGATGTTTTTTATGTATGCAAAGAACGAACAGGATGATCTTACGCCTGAACAATTAAAGGTTTTACGAAAGTTGATCGAAGAGGAGTATCCATGAAAGACGAATTATTTGCTGAACTGGTCGCCAGCGTAAAAGATGGTGGAGCAATTCTGCGTGGCGAAAAAGAACCCGCACGCAGTTTCCATCTGGATCGCTTGGATATCAAGCACATTCGCGAAAGTTATAACCTGACCCAGGAGCAATTTTCAGCAATGCTGGGAATCAGCGTTCGTACACTCAGGAATTGGGAACAAGGCCGGCGTGTACCCGAAGGTCCTGCAATGGTTCTTCTGCGAGTGGCTGAAAAGCATCCAGAAGCTGTTTTGGATGTGGTTCGAGCTGCTGTCTGAAATTACATAACCATCTTTTCTTTCCCCGCGCAAACCGAGCCAAATTTTCCCCAAAAGGATGGGGCAGGCGGGTAAGCACAGCACTCCATAAGATCGTGCACAGCACCCGCTGCGCTTGTAAATTCAGCCTGTTATGCAAAGATAAAACAAGCCATTTTTTTGGTTCATAATAATAATTCGCAACCCCGAGCATTTCGCTTCAGAGTTTCTTAGAGCCTGTATTTATGGGGGAGAGAACCACCTAGGCTTTTTTTTCTTTTATCACGAATGATTGTCAAAAAACCCGATGCTGACCACTTCGTGCCCGGATACGGGAAGGCTGATGCCGCCGTCATCCCCCATGTCCATCGCTGCAATCTCTTCCTCCGCCAGGTTGACCTGCCTGGTGTCCGTGAACCTGCGCATGGGTCTCAAGTTGAGCTGAATGGTCTGGTCGGACAGGTTATAGCCGCGCACGATCCAGCCCAACCCGTTTTCTGCCGCTTTGACGGCGCTGATGGTAAATTCAGCCGGGGAATGGGAAATGAAAGCGCCGTGTTCAGCGATCTGCCCGGCATGCAGATCCGTTTCCATGGCGCGCAGGGGTGTTTCAAAAGCATAGGCTTGCGGCCAGGCTTGCCGCCAATCGCCCTGCTGCGGCAGGATGGCATAATCATAGCTCCACTTTCCAGGCACCTGACCTCCGGGCGTTTCCAGCCCGGGA
>JBDRQK010000147.1:0-33111 GCA_043826315.1 Chloroflexota bacterium | reverse complement strand
CAATTACGCGTGATGATGTTAAGATTAGAATTCCATCTGCAGCTGAATCCAATAATGCATCCAAGCGATGCTTTTCATAATTGACTTGAGTGTATAACTGGGCATTGAAAATTGCAATTGCTGCCTGATCTGCGAAACTTTGAAGAAGAAGTTTATCATTTGTTGAAAAAACATCCGGGTAACTTCGAAAAATGAAAGTAACTCCGATAACCTGTCCATGTGCAATTAATGGTAATCCAACTCCGTTGAGCAACCCCATACTGGCTGTGTAAGCCAAATCTTTTAACATCCGGTTGAGTTCAGTGACATTTAATTCAGCAACTTTTTCCTCTGCCAGAAGAGGTTCAAGGTAACTTAAAAAGGCTGGTGGAATTCCTTGGGCACCTGCCACGCGCCAAACACCAGATTCTTTAAAAGCAATTATCCCTGCTTGTCCGGCGAGCATTTCAATTGAGATCTTGAGAATGCGCGCTAATAATTTATCCAGGTTTAATTCCTGGGTGATGGCACGCGCTATTTCAAGAAGATAATCTCGTTGACGGACACGAAAATCTGGGAGCATAATGATCTAATTTTATCACTAGCACAGGTTATCGAAATATATTTTTTATTAGAAGGGTATAAACAAAATATCTAACAGAAGAAAAACAGGATGATAAAAGTGAAACCTTCACTTGTACCATCCTGTTCGATCAATTAATATTAGAATCAGTAGTGCAGGTTGTTAAGGAATAATTATTCAGTTACTTTCTCTGCAAGGGTGATAGCTTCTTCCAGGATTTGTAGCCCTTCATCAATCTCACTCTTGCTTATACTAAGAGGTGGGGAAATTCGAATTACACTTTTTCCACATCCGAGTGTTAATAAGCCTCTTACAAATGAAAGATCAACGATCCTGTCGCGAAGTTCTTCAGCAGGATCTTTGCTTTTTCGATCTTTCACAAATTCGATACCGATCATCAGGCCAATACCTCTAACCTCACCAATGGATCGATGGCGAACCATGATCTCTGATAGGGCATCCAATGTATATTGGCCAACTTCTGCAGCATTTTGCATGAATTCATCTTCAATCAATTTGATAGTAGCAAGTGCAGCAGAACATGCAATCGGATTTCCTCCATATGTATTTCCATGCGCACCTCTCGGCCAGGTGACGACAGATTTTCGGGCGATCATTGCCCCCAGAGGGATGCCAGATGCGATCCCTTTTGCTGTTGTAATGATATCAGGTTCGACGTCGAAATTCTCTATCGCCCACCATTTTCCAGTTCTACCCATACCTGATTGGACTTCATCCGCGATGAGGAGTATTCCATGTTTATCACAGAGTTTTCGCAATGCGGGGAAAAAGCTCGCTGGTGGAATGATGTAACCGCCTTCACCTTGAATTGGTTCAAGAAGAATTCCTGCAACTTCATCAGCCGGGAGGATGTGAGAAAAGATCTGTTCTTCGATATATCGGACAACTGCTTGTCCCATATCTTCGCCCGGCTGGCATTCGAGTACTGGGCGATAAGGGTCGGGAAAAGGAGAATGGATGACCCCATTCATAAGGGGATAAAAACCCCTGTGATAAGCAGGTTTGCTTGCTGTAAGCGTGACAGCACCCATGGTTCTTCCGTGGAATGCTCCTGTGAATCCAATAAAATTAGGTCTACCTGTATGAAATCGGGCAAGCTTGATGGCTGCTTCAACGGCTTCGGTGCCCGAATTAGTCATGAATGAGTTAGCAGCTTCTTTAAAAGGAGCTATCTCATCCAATTTTTCTGCAAGTTTCACCCAGGATTGGTGGTAAAAATCGGATGATATGTGAATGAATTTTTCTGCTTGTTCTTGAATTGCTTTTACAACTTTGGGGTGGCTATGACCAGTGGATACGACTGCAATCCCGGCCGCAAAATCCAGGAAACGATTTCCATCCACATCCCATACTTCTGTACCTTTCCCATGGTCCATCACAAATGGATATCCACGCGGATAAGAATTAGAAATAACGGATGAATCGCGTTTAATTAATGCTCTGGACTTTGGTCCGGGAAGTTTCATTGGTTCCATAAATTGGCTCCTGGTAAAAAATTATTATTGTTTAAGATAGTTGAAATTTTCTACGTGCAACCACAAGTGCTCCCACCAGACCTGCCTCATCAGCCAGCTTGGCTGGAACGATTTGCAAATCTTTCAAATATATGGGATCCATAATGTCGGATTTAATTTTTTTCATAATGGGATCAAAAAGGAGAGATCCACTATTAGCAACTCCACCTCCTAAAATGATGATCGAAGGATTAAATATATGAATAAAGCTGGCAAGTGCTTGTCCCAGATAAAAACCCGCATGATTATAAGCACTAACCGCCAACTCATCTCCATTTTCTGCAGCCAGAGCAACGTCATATGCTGATATCTTATTCTCCAAGTTAAGAACAGTCTCTTTGCCTGATAAAACCATTTGTCTGACATAATCAACAATCGCCAAACCCGAAGAAACTGCTTCAAGATGACCTTTCTTCCCGCATGAGCAAACCGCACCGTCTGGTTGAACCGTGATGTGTCCAAGTTCAGCAGCCAATCCATTATGACCTTCCAGAAGGATATTATTGCATATGATCCCTCCCCCAATTCCAGTACTGATTGTTAAATATATAAGATCAGAATGACCAACTCCGGAGCCATATTTCCATTCGCCTACTGCAGCCAGATTGGCATCATTACCAATAAAAATTGGGATTTGAAAAATTTCTCGCAATTTATCTCCAAGAGGAAAATCTTTCCACCCTGGAATATTGGGGGCATCAAAAATGAAACCAGTTTTTGGATCAAGAGGTCCAGCACATGCAACCGATATTGCAGATACCCTGGCATTGCTCGGCCAGACAGAACGTATTAATCCTACCAAAGTATCAAATACTGATCTATTGGAAATTTCAGTTGAAATCTTGTTATGGAAGAGAGGTTGGATTCCATCTTCTGGATACGCTGCTGCGCGCATTGAAGTTCCCCCAATATCAACAGTGATCAAAGCAACCATAGTGAGAATTATAACATATGGATGAAAAAAGAAATAATCAACCTGATTTTGCAATAAGGGTAGGATAAAATCAGATTACAAATGAAACTTGATACATAGTGATCGTAGGATGTTTTTACTTGACACTTTCCTTCAATAACTGCTATCATCAATTTGATGCCTAACAATTTAACCCGTTTGACGACCAGATTAAAACACAATTTTAACCAGGCTATTCGATGGTTAACTCCTGGCTTGGGGGTTAAGAGATGGTTTTCCCTGATCCTTTTTGGAATAACTTTGCTGGGAGTTGGCTTGGGGATATTACTGCTGGATTTTTATCGCAACGCTCCAGAAACATGGTGGCTTCCAGTAATAACTTTCTTGTCCCTAAGGTTCTTGCCACGATTTGTGCGTTTTTTAATCTTCGGTGGAATAGGCTTGAGTTTAATATTAATTGGATTATGGGGCGTAAACAGATCTCTGGTAATACCTTTTTTACGTCCGGGACAAAGATTGGTTGACCAGATATCAGAATATCGACGTCGGGAGAAAGGTCCCCGTGTTGTAGTTATCGGTGGAGGGCATGGGATTTCAACGGTTTTGCGAGGTCTGAAGGATTATTCACATAATTTGACTGCAGTGGTTTCGGTTGCTGATGACGGTGGTTCATCGGGTGAGTTGCGGAAGAGTTTGGGAATATTACCTCCCGGGGATATTCGAAATTGCCTGGCGGCACTTTCTAATGATGAAGACTTGCTGACTCAACTTTTTCAATATCGCTTCAGTGGCGAATCGGGTTTAAGTGGTCATTCTTTTGGAAATTTATTTATCTCTGCATTGGTGGATATTACCGGAAGTTTTGAGGAAGCAATCATTGAATCCGGTCGTGTACTATCAGTTCATGGTAAGGTGATACCCTCTACCCTGGAGAATGTCAAATTGATTGCAGATGTACAATTGCCATTCATCGGAACCGAGATTAGGGTGGAAGGAGAAAGCCATATCCCACAAACCAATGGAAAATTGCAACGCGTTTGGATTGAGCCTAATGACGCCGCTGCTTTTCCGCCAGTTATTCAGGCAATATTAAACGCAGATATGATTGTGATTGGACCAGGCAGTATTTATACAAGCATTCTTCCTAATATCCTGGTTCCAGATTTGTTGTCAGCATTTCAATCAAGCAGGGCATTGAAAATCCTGGTTTGTAATATTGCTACTCAAAAAGGTGAAACCGATAATTTTTCCAGCAGTGATCATGTGGATACCTTGGAATTAAATTTAGGAAAATCAGCATTTGATGTGATTATCTGCAATAATAATTACCCTGTTACTCCCCAATCAAACGGTGTAAAATTGGTGCAAGTAGACGAGAAGTTATTGTCTGACAATAGGACTTATTGTGCGGATATAATAGATGTGGATAATCCTTGGAGACATGATTCCGTCAAACTAGGAAAGCTTCTGATCGATTTATTATACGAACGAACAGGACCGTTAATTTAAAGCACTCTTATTATCTAAATCAATAGTTTGTCTTGAAATTCTTCGTTCTTATGCTTATTTTGTTAACCGATCATCATTTAATCTAAGAATCTCAAGAAATCTTATGGGTTTATGTCCCTAAAATCTATATAGGAGAGAAGATGAAAATAAAAGTAGGAATCAATGGTTTTGGAAGAATTGGACGACAAGTACTTAAGGCTATTCAGGATTATTATCCAGATCAATTAGAAGTTGTAGCCTTTAACGATATCGGCGATCTAAAGACAATGGCTCATTTATTAAAATATGATTCAAATTATGGGCGATTTAATGGGAAGATAGAAGTAGGTGAAGGTGAGTTGATTGTCAATGGCGGGAAAATTAAAGTTTTCAAAGAAACAGACCCCTCAAAGCTTCCCTGGTTAGACGTGGGTGCCGAAATTGTGATCGAGAGTACCGGAATATTTACAATTAAAGAAGATGGAGTCAATAAGAAAGGTAAAACAGTACAGGGAGCTGCCAACCATATCACTCACGGTGGGGCCAAGAAAGTGATCATCTCTGCACCAGCCGAAGGGGAAGATCTGACCATAGTGTTGGGAGTAAATGAAGAAAAGTATGATCCGACCAGGCATCATGTCGTATCAAATGCATCCTGTACAACAAATTGCCTTGCTCCTGCGGTAAAAGTTATTTATGATAATTATGGCATCGAGCGAGGTTTTATGACAACAATTCATTCATATACAAATGACCAAAAGATACTTGACCTGCCTCATTCGGATCTTCGCAGAGCTCGAGCTGCAGCTATGAATATCATTCCAACCACCACCGGTGCGGCCAAAGCTATCAAATTAGTTATTCCTGAATTGGGAGGAAAGTTTGATGGATATGCCTTGCGCGTACCTACTCCAACAGTCTCCATCGTTGATTGCACCATACAAGTTACAAATCCAACAACTACAGATGAACTACGTCAGGCATTCCGTGATGCAGCCACCAAACCACCATTGAAAGGCATCCTTCAGGCTGTTGATGAGCCACTTGTGAGTATGGATTTTAAAGGTGATCCTCACTCTTCATCAGTGGATCTGCCATTTACAACGGTTTTGGGTAAAAAAGAGAGCGATTTTATAAAAGTTGTTACTTGGTATGATAATGAGTGGGGTTACTCTGTACGAACAGCAGATCTTGCAGCATTGATGGCGAAATCCCTTTAACTCCAAATCATTCAAGAGTATTCCCTTCTAGGAAAACCAATGTTCCTTAAAAAAACAATTCGAGATATAGATGTGCAAGGAAAGCGTGTTTTGGTGCGTGTTGATTTCAACGTACCCATTAAGAATGGTGAAGTCGGAGATGATACCCGGATAAGAGCTTCTTTACCCACGTTGCAGTATTTATTTGAGCATGGAGCCAAATTAATTCTATGCTCACATCTGGGACGCCCGGATGGAAACCCGGATCCGAAGTATTCTCTTAGACCGGTGGCTGCATATTTATCAGGCTTGTTAGCAAAACCGGTTGATTTTATTGAGGATTGTGTCGGTACTGCGGTAATGTCAAGAGTAGCGCATATGAAACCGGGAGGTATTTTGTTATTGGAAAATACAAGGTTTCATGCTGGAGAGACAAAAAATGATAAGGACATGTCTGCTCAATTGGCTGCCCTGGCAGACATTTTTGTAAATGATGCTTTTGGTTCTGCCCATCGAGCACATGCCTCTACTGAAGGAGTTGCCAGATTAGTGCCGGCAGTGGCAGGTTTATTAATGGAAAAGGAGATCCAATATCTTGGTGAAGTTATCGCTTCTCCTGAAAAACCTTTTGTGGCTATCCTCGGAGGTGCAAAAGTCAGCGATAAAATTGGCGTGATTCGCAACCTGTTGAACAAAACAGATGTGATCCTTATAGGGGGGGGGATGGCTAACACCTTTTTTAAGGCCGAAGGTTACCCGGTCGGAGATTCTCTGGTGGATTTAGAAGCGCTCGGTTCGGCGCGTGAATTTCTTAATACAGGAAAAACGCAAATTCGTTTACCCGTTGACATAATAATTGCGGATAAGTTTGCGGAAGATGCTGCCTGGAAATTGATACCGAGTGGTCCAATACCGGATGGCTGGCGTATTCTTGATATTGGCCCGGAAACTGTATCGACCTATTCAAAAGTGATCGATGAAGCAAAAACAGTAGTCTGGAATGGTCCAATGGGCGTTTTTGAGTTCCCGGAATTTGCCAAAGGTACATTTGGTATTGCTCAAGCAGTAGCAAATAGCCAGGCAACCAGTATCATCGGGGGGGGCGAGTCTGTTGCTGCGATACAACAATCGGGTTTGGCTGAGAAAATAACCCATATCTCTACAGGCGGAGGAGCTTCTCTCGAAATGTTGGAAGGTTTATCTCTGCCTGGTGTTGCCATTTTGTTGGATAAATGAAATGTATTTTCCAGGAGGGGTTTATCCAATCTCGGATATCTGAATTTCCAGAAAATACATTTTTTCCGAACAATTTCCATCTGAATTTCTGTAAGATGGAAATCTTCACAATATTAAGAAACTATTTTTTTAAGTAGCTCAAAATCTCATCGCAATAACAGTTTTTGTATCATTTCTTTAAAAAACCGAAATGTGAAATTTATTGGGAAATTGAATTTATTTTCTTTGAAAGTTCCAGGAGTTTAACATGCGTAAACCAGTAATAGCCGGAAATTGGAAAATGAATAACACGGTTGAAGAAGCTCGTAGATTAATATTTAATTTAATCCTTGGCTTAAGGGATATAAAGGGAGTGGAAAAAGTGATATTTCCTCCGTATCTATCGATTCTACCGGCAGCTGCTTTACTGGAAGGAACTGATATAGGTTTAGGCGCACAGGATTTACACTGGGAAGCAAAAGGAGCATTCACTGGGGAAATTTCTGCAGAAATGATTGCTGAGTTTTGCCAGTATGTTCTTATAGGACATTCGGAAAGACGAATTTTTTTTGGAGAGAGCGATGAGGCTGTTAACAAAAAAATTTTTGCAGCCATATCAAATAATTTGATACCCATTGTATGCATTGGCGAGACTATTAATGAGAAGGAATCTGGCCAGACTGGAGATATCCTGGAAATGCAGCTCCGCAAAGGGTTAATGGATCTACCTGATGCTTTTATCTCATCCGTAATACTTGCTTATGAGCCTGTATGGGCAATTGGTACTGGTAGAGCCTCTTCGGGAATAGATGCCAGGGATGTCATCCGGGATATGATCCGACCCGTTTTACTGGATATGTTTGGGGAAAATGTGAAGAATTCAACCCGAGTTCTTTACGGTGGGTCAGTGACAGGTGCAAATGCTTCGGAATTTCTAGATTACGATGATATTGATGGAGCTCTTGTCGGTGGAGCAAGTCTGAAGGCGGATGAATTTGTAAAAATAGCACAGGCAGGTGCTGGTTAAGTTCCGTGCATTTTGAATTGATCTGGTCAAATCTAAATGGTTTGATGTGGCTGTTTTTTATGTTGGGGCCATTGATTTATTTGCAAAGAGCATTGCATAGCGAATTTCAGTCGGTTTTTATTATTATTACCCGGAAGCCAAATGTTGCTATTGCCCTTTTCGCCCTGGTTTTTTTCCCTGGTGTATTTTTGCATGAATTGAGTCACCTGGTGGTTGCTCGTTTGGTTGGAGTTCGAACAGGGCGTTTTTCACTAATACCACGTTCAAAAGCTGATGGGCATCTTCAACTGGGTTTTGTTGAAACATCGCAGACTGATTGGGTGCGAGCTTCGCTGATTGGTGCAGCTCCATTAATAGCTGGGGGATTATTTATTGCATTTGTTGCCAATTTTCAAATGGATCTGCCATTATTATGGGATATTTTGCTAAAAGGTCAGTTTGATCTTTTTTGGATGGGGATCATTGCTTTACCAAATCTACATAATTTCTGGATATGGTTTTACCTGACTTTTGTCGTTAGCAGTACCATGCTCCCTTCACCATCTGATAGGCAGGCATGGATGCCTTTGATTCTGGTGATTTTCTTGTTAATTGGATTGGCGGTACTTGTTGGAGCAGGTTCATGGATGTTTGAAAGTTTAGCCCCGCCCATTAACTCATTGCTGAGGTCACTGGCAATCCTTTTTGGAATAAGTGTAATTGTGCATATTGTCTTATTAATCCCCGTTTTTGGATTGCATAAATTGCTAGTGAGGATCACTGGTTATGATGTCAGATGATCGCAGGAGTTGTTATTTAAGCAAGATCGATCAGGCTGTGCCAAATTGGCGATCTCCAGCATCTCCAAGACCGGGAAGGATGTAACCATTCTGATTCAGATGGTCGTCGATACAGGCAAGATAGATAGGAACATCTGGATGTGTTTTTTGCATAACTTCAATTCCTTCCGGTGCGCCAATTAATCCAACGAACTTAATCTTTTTTACTCCCCAACGTTTTAGTACATCCACTGTTGCAGAAGCAGAACCACCAGTTGCAAGCATTGGATCCAATATCAAGCAAACAGACACAGTTGGTTCAATCGGTAATTTGTTGTAGTATTCCACCGGTTTTAGAGTTTTTTCATCCCGGAATAATCCAATATGCCAGACCTCGGCAGATGGCATGAGATCCCAAAATCCCTCAACCATACCTAATCCTGCCCGCAAGATTGGAACCAAACCAATTTTCTCTTGAAGTTCATAACCAATCGTTGTAGTCATAGGCGTCTCAACAGGTCGAGGAGTTATCAATAAATCATATGTGGCTTCATAAGCGAGCAAGGCTGCCAATTCTCTAACAAGTTCGCGAAATTTCTTAGGATCTGTGTTCTTATCGCGCAACCTGGTCAATTTATGTAAAACAAGAGGGTGTGTGGAAGAAAAAACATTTGTCATAATCTCTCCTTACAAAGTATGTATTGCATTATTATACAACCAACAAAAGATTGACGATAACCCCGAGCTTGTTCATTGATTCTGTGCAAATATAATTTCAACTTATGGACGCAGGTAAAATTCGACATCGTGTATAATCGAACATATGACCGATATTCATGAACGCTCTGTTGATCCTGAACCTAAAACTGAAGACCGCCAGGATAATACACTCCGACCAAAACATTTGAAGGATCTGATAGGACAAGAGAACGTCAAGGAAAACCTTTCCATCCTGATCACGGCAGCGCGCCAGAGAACTGAGTCCCTGGACCATGTTCTGTTTTATGGTCCTCCCGGGTTGGGAAAAACCACTCTGGCTCATGTGCTTGCCAATGAAATGGAAGTGAATATAAAAGTAACCTCAGGACCTGCTATTGAGCGTGCGGGAGATCTGGCAGCCATTTTGACCAATTTACACGCTGGAGATATCCTATTTATCGACGAAGTTCACCGATTGGGGAAAGCAGTGGAAGAAGTGCTCTATCCGGCAATGGAAGATTTCGCTCTGGATATTATCATTGGCAAAGGTCCATCGGCTCGCTCCATCAGGTTAAAACTCCCTCGATTTACTGTAATCGGTGCGACGACAAGGATGGCATTAATCACTGCTCCACTGAGGGCACGATTTGGAGCTGTTTATCGTCTGGAATATTACAGTCCTGAAGCCATGCAGTTGATTGTAAAACGCGCGGCACGCCTGTTTGATGTGGAAGCTAAGGATGACGGAATACATGAGATCGCATTACGTGCCCGTGGAACCCCACGTGTTGCTCTACGATTATTGAGGCGGGTACGAGATTTTGCCCAGGTACGCGCGGATGGAATTATCACAAAACATGTGGCTGGCGAAGCACTCACTTTGATGGCAATTGACAATTTGGGGCTGGATGATGTTGATCGACGCGTACTTGATACAATTATTAGGAAATATGGCGGTGGTCCAGTGGGATTAGCAACCATCGGAGCCTCGATCAGTGAAGAACCGGATACCATTATGGATGTTGTTGAACCCTACTTGCTCCAATTAGGTTTTCTCGACAGAACACCCCAGGGTCGGGTTGCCACTCGAAAGGCTTATGAACATATGGATATCCCTTATAACGAGACTGGTCAACCAAGATTGATCTAATATTCGGGTTGTGTCTTACTCTCCCCCCAATTCACACTCAATAGGAACCAAGAAAATTATTGGTAAACCATCTAAATGAAAACAATTGATTTTAATTATGACCTATCCCCAAAATATATCTCCCAAACTCCTATTGAACCTCGTGATCATTCACGTTTATTGGTATTTAACCGCTCAGATAACCAAATTTTGCACCGGCATTTTTATGAACTTGACCAAATACTAAATCCTGGGGATCTCCTGGTCTTGAATAAAACCAGGGTGATTCCAGCTCGTCTTTTTGCTCATAAGAAAACTGGTGGAAGAGTTGAATTATTATTATTACGCCATGAAAAAAACGATATTTGGCAAGCGCTGGTTGGTGGAAAGGGTTTGAATCAGGGGAAGATACTTCAAGTGGATGATGGGCCAAAATGTGAAATCATTGCAGTCCTGGATGGTTCCCAACGTTTAATTCAGTTTGATAGCCCTATTGAACCATTCTTCCCTATTATTGGTCAAATTCCTTTGCCACCTTACATCCATGAGACATTGGAAGATCCGGAAAGATATCAAACAGTATTTGCAAAGGAACCCGGTTCAGCAGCGGCACCTACTGCTGGACTCCATTTTACAGAGGAATTGATCAAGAGATTATCGGAACGTAATATCCTGATTACCGAGGTGACATTGCATGTGGGGTTGGATACATTTGCCCCTGTAACAGAAGATGATCCGGTGGATCACTTGATCCATGAAGAATGGTGTGAAGTTTCCTTGGAAGCATGTAATAAAATTAATGAGACTCGAGAAAAAGGTGGCAGGATTGTTGCAGTCGGCACAACATCTGTGCGCACATTGGAATCAGCTGCATTAAATTCAAAATTGACAGGAAGGGATTCATTATTAACTCCATTTTCTGGAAATACTGGCCTTTTTATCTTGCCGGGATATGATTTTAAAATAGTTGAGGCCATGATCACCAATTTTCACTTGCCGAAATCCACTTTGATCATGCTTGTAAGTGCTTTTGCAGGAAAAGATCTGATTTTTAATGTTTATGAGATCGCAAAAAGAGAAAATTATAGGTTCTTCTCCTTTGGAGATGCGATGTTGATCATATGACACAACAATTATATTTTGATGATGTCCTATGCCTGGAATTTCAGGCTGAAGTTACTGAGATATTCCCCGGAGAAGACGGGAAAGTTTCTGTGGTTTTGCCGCGCACATATTTTTATCCAACAAGTGGTGGACAGGACCATGATACCGGTAAAATTGGTGATGCCATTGTTCTGGAGGTCTATAAGGGAACTGGAAACAAGATCATTCATGTTTTGGATAGAGAAATTTTGCCAGGAATGCATCCCGCCAGTATTGATCATGAACGTCGCTGGCAGAATATGCAAGCACATACCGCCCAACATATCTTGAGTCGGGCTTTTGAACTTGTTTTGAACCTTGAAACATTATCTGCGAATATTAATTTTGATAACCCCTCTACGATTGATTTGGACGCTGAGAGTATTTTGGAAAGAGAAATCGATCAATTGGAAAAAATTGCAAATGCAATCGTCTTTGAAAACAGGCAGGTTAAAAACTACTATATTACCGACAAGGATATATCACGAATTCCTTTTCGAAAACCCCCAAAGGTATCAGGTAGGATCCGGGTGGTTGAAGTGGATGGTTTTGATTATTCAGCATGTGGCGGAACACATTGTCCACAGACTGGCATGGTGGGTTTGATAAAAATATTAAAGATAGAAACACAAAATCGAAAATTACGTGTCCATTTTGTTGCAGGCACTAAAGCGTTGGAAGTTTTCCAGACTGTTTACCATACAATTAAGAAAATATCAGGAGTTATGGATACAAGCATAAGTGATCTGGAGATATCCGTTCAACGACGATCAGAGGTTATAGATCATTTGCGGGAAGAATTAGTTAGATATAAATCGAAGTTGCTAACGATTGAGGCAGCTGAATTATTTGATTCCTCTTTTCAGGTTGGGAACTTGAAGGTGATCACGAAATTGTATTCGGATAAATTACCAGAAGATTTGCGTAAACTGGTGAACATTATCCGATCAGAAAATGGGATATTAATAATCTTGGCCGGACTGGATGGAAAGAAATTGTCCATGGTTGTTGGATGCTCACAAAATCTCCAACTGGATGCCAGGAGAGTATTAGACCTTCACCTTGAAAGGTATAATGGCCATGGGGGAGGGGATCAACATTTGGCGCAAGGTGGCTGCATTATTTCTGATAAGAATGAAGTTGGTTTTTTTAATGAAACAATAAATTTGATTCAGAAAAATTTCCTAACTGGTTAAAATGTTCATAAAGTGGCAAAAACCGTTACCATTAAATGAAGAAACAGGAAAAATTAAATTATCTAGAAAATGAGATAATCAATTGCAGACGATGTCCACGCTTGGTAGCCTGGAGGGAAGATATAGCCAGGCAGAAACGCAAAGCTTATCTGGATTGGGACTATTGGGGGAAACCTGTTCCAGGTTTTGGAGATCCAAATGCTCACGTGATGGCTGTTGGGTTGGCACCAGGAGCACATGGCTCAAACCGGACTGGCAGAATGTTCACTGGGGATGCTTCCGGTGATTTTCTCTATCCGGCTTTGTTCAAAGCGGGTTTTGCGAGTCAATCCAATGCTGATAACCCAAATGATGACCTGGTATTGAACGACTTATTTATCACAGCAGTATGTCGTTGTGTACCTCCTGGAAATAAACCCATTCTCGAAGAATTGAAATCGTGCCAGGGTTTTTTCGAGCGGGAGATCAATATCATAAAACCAACAGTTTTCGTTGCACTGGGACGGATCGCATATGAAAGGATCCTTTTGTTGTTTTCAATACGATCACGTTCGATGAAATTTATTCATGGGGCAACATATCTCTTGGATGACCACCATTTACTTGTGTGCAGTTATCATCCCAGCCGGCAAAACACTCAAACTGGCAGGCTAACTGAAGAAATGTTCGATCAAATTTGGTCAAAGGTCAAGAAGGAGTTGTCATAAGATCATTTGGTGCAGAATTATTTCCAATATGTGAGAGATCCAAACAGCTTATCTCAAGATGATTAAACTCAATTAATGACTCTATTATCATCAATAACAAAATAGTAGGATAAAATATTAATAGAATAAAGATATATTTTCAAAAGATCGTGCAAGGGATCAACCCCAATGATTAGAGTGATATTTTTAATGGAGTATTGAATGCGGGCAACTGAAATTATCATCAAAAAACGTGATAAGAAGGAACTTTCCAAGGAAGAAATAGAATTCTTTATCAGTGGTTTTACAAACGGTGAGATCGCGGAATATCAAGTTTCCGCATGGGCTATGGCTGTTTTATTAAACGGAATGACACTTCGTGAAGTGACAGATCTAACATTGGCAATGGCTCAATCAGGAGATACCCTCGATTTGAGTAAGTTGCTGAAGATTTCGGTAGATAAACACTCCACTGGAGGCGTGGGGGATAAAACCAGCCTGGTGGTTTTACCTATTGTGGCGGCTTGCGGTCTGCCGGTCGGAAAAATGTCTGGAAGGGGACTGGGATTCAGCGGTGGGACACTGGATAAAATGGAATCAATCCCGGGTTACAGAACAGATTTGGATCCGACAGAATTTGAGAACCAATTATTAAAGGTAGGGTTGGTATTGACTGGTCAATCCAGCACTTTAGCACCAGCTGATGGTAAATTGTATGCCTTAAGAGATGTCACCGGAACCGTACCATCCCTTGCATTGATAGCTTCCTCTATAATGAGTAAGAAGATAGCAGCAGGTTCACAGGCTGTTGTACTGGATGTAAAAACTGGTTTAGGCGCATTTATGCAAACCATTGATGAGGCAAGGCAGTTGGCGAATTTGATGATTTCAATCGGTAATTTAGCAGGGAGAAAAGTAGTTGCGGTTTTATCTGATATGAATCAACCTTTGGGTTATGCAGTTGGCAATTCTTTGGAAGTATGTGAAGCAATTGACACTTTGAAAGGTGACGGTCCAGCTGATTTCCGTGAACATTGTTTGGTGCTCAGCGCAAATATGCTTATTTTAGGGGAAATTTCATCTGAATTGGAAGAAGCACGGATAATTGCAGAAAATTCCATTGAAAACGGATCAGCATTAAAGATGTTCAAGAAACTGGTTGCAGCCCAGGGTGGGGATGAAAGCTATATTGAAAATCCATCTAAATTTCCAAAAGCCCGGTTTGTTGAGAGTGTTAAAGCTCTGGATAGTGGGTATATTTCACAGGTTCATGCCAGATTGATAGGGGAAGCATCGGTATTACTGGGAGCAGGCAGGTCCAAGAAGGGTGATAGTATTGATCATTCTGTAGGATTTGTTATCCATTGTAAAATTGGGGATCACGTAAAAAAAAGTGACCCATTGTATACGATCTATGCGAATAGTGAAGAGAAAGCAGAAGAAACAAAGCGATACCTTAATGATGCAATTATTATTAAGAACGAAAAAGTACCTCCATTGCCGTTATTTTATAATTAATTACATTTAAGTTATTTTCAAACAAAATTACTTGCATAAACCGGAAGAATCGTGCATACTATTAGCAGGAGTAGGAGCAAGCAAATGACAAAAATTTCCCTGCGAGTTTATAACCGCGAAATTGAAGCAATGATTGAAAGTGGGCAAGTGGATGAGGCGATAGCTCATTGCAAAAATATCTTAAAGACATATCCAAAGCACTTGGAATCTTATCGTTTATTAGGTAAGGCATTCTTAGAAAAGCGCAGATATAGCGATGCAGCCGATATTTTTAAACGGGTATTAATGGCAGTTCCAGAAGATTTTGTTTCTCATGTTGGCATGAGCATTATCAGGGATGATGAAAAGAAACTTGATGAAGCGATCTGGCACATGGAACGTGCGTTTGAAGTACAACCTTCAAACCCAGCTATTCAAGATGAATTGCGAAAATTATATGGGAGAAGGGATGGGGTTCAACCACCAAAGGTGCGCTTGACTCGTGATGCTCTTGCAAATATGTATACCCAGGGAGCTTTGTATAGCCAGGCTATAGCAGAGATACGGGCTGTGCTTGCGGATGATCCAAACCGCCCGGATTTACAGGTGATGCTCGCAAGGGCTTATAGCAGAGACGGGCGTAAAAAGCAAGCAATCGAAATTTGTACTGAATTATTAAAGAATTTCCCCTATTGTTTTGATGCTCTCAGAATATTAATAGATCTTATGCCTCCCACCGATCAACAGGATTTTACTGAAACCTACCGCTTACGCGTCAAATCACTTGACCCATATTCAGAATTTGCAACTGGGTCCATATTCAATTCTGATAATGTTCCCGATGCTGCAATTGAATTAGAACATCTGGACTATAACCCAATTGATTTTGAAAGTGGATCACAAATTGGATGGCCCTCCTCACAGGGCATCAACATGGAACCAGAAGATGAGCAGCAGGAAGTTCCAGATTTGCTTTCAGAAGAATTAAAGGAGATTCGACCAGAATCAGAAGGTCAAGAGCAAGCTCATGCGATGGATGTAGAGGCAAATGGAAGCTCTGATATTGAAGATATTCCGGACTGGATGCGTTCTTCAGGGTGGGAAGAATCTTCAGATCAAACCATAGAAAATGCTGGTTTTAAAGAAACTGAAGATGCAACTGATGAGTCATTGGCTAAAGCAGATATCCCGGAATGGCTTAAAGATATGGCTCCTGATGAAGAAACAATCGAATCTGAAAAATTACCTGACGGGTTTGAATCTATGTTAGATGGGAATTTTATCAAATCTCCGCTGGATGACAACCTTATTGTTACCAAACAAGAACCTGATTTAATTGAGGATATTATTGGAAATGACATATCTGAAAAAGAAATTCTGCACTTGGAGGAAGATACGGAAACTGCCGAATCGATCCTGGCAGCGACAGCATCCACACTAGTATCCCATCGTATGGATACCGAACAGGATGGTTCCGAAAACATATCTTCGGGAGAATCTGAAGTTGAAAGCGACAAAATCCCTGCTCAACCTTTCGATGATATATATTCTGCAGAGGATGAGGTTCAACAAGAGGTAAAAAGTGGGGAGAATGAATTGAGAAGCCCGGGTGATAACGTCGATGACCTACCGGATTGGTTAAAAGATATCGGACCTGAAGCCCAGGATGATGATACAAAAAATACTATTTCCGAATTATCCAGTCAACCCGTTGAATCAATTTCAAATGGAGACCAAGACTTTCCTAAATCAGAAGCTAATAATGATGCGGAATTGCCGGATTGGTTGAAGGAGGTTGATTCAACTCAAGAAGAGATATCAATTGAAGATGAGCTTGACGCGACTTTGGAAACTGGATCAGAGATCCACTTTAGAGAAGACTCTGTTGAAGAACCTCCTAACCTTGAACTGATCTCTGAACCTGAAGAATTGGTAGATAAAGAAGATAACCAGACTCAAATCAAGGATGCCCCAATTCTAGAGAGTGGATCTGTGAATGAAGAATTACCATCAGCGGATGATCAGGGCGAAACGTTGGCGTGGTTGGAAAGTCTTGCTGCAAAACAAGAAATTAAACCTGAGGAAATATTGACCACACCGGAAGATCGATTGGAAGATACACCCGAGGGGGGGGAGAAATCAACCGAAGATGAAACAAGATCTATTGAAGAAGAAACAAAAATTTTCACGCCAACAGAACCTGGACTGGTTGAGAAAGGCAATCCTGATGAAAGAATACCGATACTTGAAGGTGACACAGAAGCAACAGATTTTAAGGTTGTAGATGAACAATCTCAGGTTTTTGAATCAAATGAACAGGTAGAAATAGTGGAAGACAGCGTAATTCCATCAAATGGTCTTGATAATTATCCTGATGCTTCTTTCTTGGATGAGGCTGAGTATTTCTCTGAAGAATCTCCTTCAGTTCCTGATGGTCAGCCTTCAAAACTGATGGATGAAAATTCACTAGAAGAAGCCTTCGAATACGGACAACCAGAAGTCCCTGACTCTGAGATTGTTAATTCGCCTGAATCAGATGTCTCTGAGTGGTTAAAAGGATTAGATGGAAATGAAGCATATATTCAAGAAGAACCAATGGCACCGGAAGTTTCTGAATCATTCGGTAGCGAAACAACAGAACCGCTTCCTGATTGGTTGAAGGAAATAGAGACAAAAACATCTTCATCGGAGTGGATTTCAGAGTCGGAAGGGTTACCTGAGCCCTATGAAGGAAATTCTGAATCTGAATTGATCTCCAATGAAAAAAGAATCGATGAAAAGGAAGAAATTATTCCGACAGAAACCTCAAAATTGACGATTGAAGATTCGGAACCTGAGTCAGATTTAGAACCTCTTGGGGAAGCGGTCAAACCGGTCGAATCAAGCGATTGGCAACCAGCGCATCTTGAATCAGATACTCCTGTATCGAATATTCCAGAAATCTCAGAACCAGAATCAACCCAACCAAGCGGTGAATCTGACCAGTCCAGTGAACCACAAGGACCAAGAACGCTATCTAAAATCCCAACCAAAGATATTGAAAAAGAAGCCAGCAACCTTGAAAAAGCTCAATCACTCATTGACAGTGGGGAATTTAAGGAAGCGATGGAAGTTTATGGCAAATTGATCAAGAAAGGGCAATCTCTCGAAGGAGTGATCCACGATCTTCGGGAAACCACTGACCGATATCCCTCAGAGATTGGTATTTGGCAATTACTGGGTGACGCCTATATGCGGGCAAATCGTCTTCAAGATGCTCTGGATGCATATATCAGAGCGGAAGAGATGTTGCGTTAGAAATACAAAGTTTAATTGGCGGTTAATCTTTCGACATGATAAAATAATAATCTCGGGTTATCCCCGAGGTTATTATTATGGCTCTGAAGTTAAAAACTCATGAAAGATGGATAGTTGATTTGAGGAAAAAGGTCAACCAATAATTTTGCCCAAATCCTTTTCTTAAAAATTACAATCAGGAGGTAGTAGTGGAAAAAACTTTGGTGTTGGTTAAACCTGATGGGGTTCAACGGGGATTGATTGGGGAGATCATTAATCGTCTGGAACATAGAGGGTTAAAATTAATTGCAGCGAAATTTATAGCAGTAAGCAAGGAATTGGCTGAGGCTCATTACGCCATCCATAAAGGAAAACCCTTTTATGACAGCTTGATTGCATATATTTTGTCTGCTCCGGTAATGGCAATGGTTTGGGAAGGTCATGCAGCTGTTGACGCTATTCGCCAAACAATGGGTGCAACCCGTCCGACAGAAGCAGCCCCAGGGTCGGTTCGACACGATTTTGGTCTGGAAATTGGAAGAAACCTGACCCATGCATCGGATTCTGTTGAGAATGGGAAAAAGGAAATCTCACTATGGTTTAAACCGGAAGAATTGGTAGCTTGGGAGCGTGCGAACGACCCATGGATTTTTGAAGGATAAGATCTGGATATTTTTTTTAAATGAGACATGTATAGCTCATAAATCTCATCTAATAAAATTACTGGACATGCAGGATGATTTTTCCCTCATGCCATAGATCTTCCAATTTATAATAATTTCGTTGATCGGGGGAAAAAAGATGTACAAGGATTAAGCCAAAATCTACGACCATCCACCCACAATCCGGGTTCCCTTCAATACAACCTTTGATTTGATGCTTTTCGTTTACACCAATTATTACGGCATCAGCCAAAGCATCCAACATGCGATTGCTTGTACCGGTGCAAATGATGAAGTAATTTGTAAAAGTCGAAATTTTTTGTATGTCGAGAAGCAGGATCTCCTCACCTTTCTTTTCTTCAAGCGAATTAATGATCGTATGGGCGATTTCAAGCATATTTAAGTTTTGCCTCTCTGGTTGTTTGTAGTCCCCAGGGGGATATTGTGGATGACTGAATAAACAGGACCATCAGGTCTCAGGTCACTTTGGAAGATCTTGATTGCAGTTATCTTTACAGTATCTATGCTGTTCACAATTGTTGAATCTAATTCAGTAAACAAATTTCCGGGATTCAACATTAAATTACTTTTTCCGAAGCGCCCCAAAGTGATGTGTGGGGAGAATGGCTTATTATCAATTGGAATCCCAAGATTGGTTGTAAGGTCTTCAATTTTCCTTTGGAATTCAATTAATCTGATAGGAGATTCTATGCCGATCCAAATAATCCTGGGTCTTTTAATATTTGGGAAGATTCCCAGATTTGAAAACGAAAACGAAAATGGTTCTTCCCCTGCAGCTTCAGAAGCAATTAAGTTAGCTAATATCGCCAGTTCTTTTTCCGTAATATCCCCTAGAAACTTAAGCGTAAGATGAATATTACCAAGTTTAACCCAGCGAATTACAGGATAAGGATGAAGCTCTCTTAAACGGGTCGTTCGCCAAATGATCTCTTCTTGTGTTGTTGATGGTAATTCAATTGCTACGAATGACCGGATCTTCATCGGGATAAAAATAGCATAATATCAAATATTTCGCAAGAGGTGGAGTCGATTGTTTAATTTACTTTAAAGACAAGGGTTTTGTTGATGGTTCAAAATTCTTTCCGATCTTGATCCAAACTCAATCATTGAATTGGTTTATGAGTTTGATAATCATCAGGAGTATCAATGTCTTTCAAAATACTATCGTTTTCAATAATTACATAAGAAATTTCTTCTTTGTGCTGTTCCAGAAAATCACGTGGAGTGAGGGGAAATTGGAGTTGAATAAACTGGGAGATTAAGGGAGCTGGGATCAACCAGGGATGTCCACGCCGCAAAGCGTAACTTGGGATGACTATGAATTCCTTTGTTTGCTGGTGCGCATCAATGATTTGTCGAATAGTTTCTGCTTCGATTTGAGGCTGATCGCCTAGTACTATCAAGGTGGAAGTGGTTGAAGAATTAATTGCTTTCAAACCATATTGTATTGATGTTAACATGTCGTCAGGATTGAAGGAATCGTTGATGACAAATCGGACTGGATGATCCCATGAAAGAAATAGAATATATTCACTAAGTTGATCGTGTGATGAACGGATGACAACGATGATATCCTGGATCCCTGCTGATGTCAGAGTGGATACAATATTTCCGAGAATGGTTGTGTTTTTCCAGGGAAGCAATAGTTTTTCGCGACCCATGCGCGTAGATAATCCAGCACCTAATACAATTGCAATAATATCTCCTGCTTTAGTCATGAAAAACCCTTTCGTAATCTGCCGGGTTATCCACATCAGCTAATAAAGAAATATCATTCCACTTGACATAAATGGGGGAGTGTTTTGAGAAGATCCCCCGGCCTCCGACATCTCCCTCCAGGTTTCTTAAATCTGGAAAAGTTACTTTATCAAAAAGAACCGGGTTCCCCCGGCGACCATCAATTAATGGGGCGATGACAGGCGAAAGAGTGCGGCTATGTTCTTGCACCAGGCATTTTAATATCATCGGAGTCACCTGGGGCTGATCGGCAAGCAAGAAAATCACGCTCCCCGGATTTTCTTGCAAATAAGCTAATTCACCTCCCAGGGACTGGTGATTATGGTTACTCTCAAGAGCCTCAATACCTGCCAGGATGGATGTGCTTTGTCCATTTTGCCAGTTGGAATTGAAGATGATATTTATTTGTGATGAAATATCCATCAGCGCATTATTTACAGCATTTGCATCTGCGCCGGTAACTACAATGATCGGATTTAACCCTGCATTAATGGCAGAGAGAGTGACAGCTTTTATGAAAGGTTCTCCGTGATAATCAAGAAGCTGCTTGGTTTGTCCATAACGTGACGATGAGCCTGCAGCAAGGATTATTGCGGCTGAAGGTTCGAACACCGTATGGACAATATTTCTGCTTAATTCAGCAACGATGATGCTGTTGAAATTTGATTGAACAATTTTTGCCAGTTTGCCGGCCTGGATTTGCAGACGTGGTTGATCTGCTTGATTTAATAATAAGATTCTCTTTGCATTATTGGGGATATTTTTTAATCCACCTTGTTGGTGAACAATGACCTGTCCCAGGGTACCAAGTGAGATTGTATGACCGATTGGTAGATTGCCCAGTCTTGAAAATATTTCTGGTTTGTAAACCGTATCTTCATCCAAGGATTTTCCAAGCCCGGTTAATCCTGCGACCACAACCACAGTGTCCACAAATTGTGGAATTGGTGGTTCATTCTTACCAGGTGCTTTCAGTGGAAGCTGACGTGATCCATCACACTCCAATAAAAGTGGAAATTGGCGATCCTCACAGATTTGATATAACCTATTAATCTGGTCAATACTTAAACCTTGCAAACGGTCTCTAACGGGATTTTGTGTGATCAATGTGATCCCGGTTGAGAAATTATCTTCAATAATTTCCCAATCAGGTTCATCACTAAGTATAAAATGCTGGTCTGCGAATCCGGTTTGCCAGGTACCCAGATGGGTTGTGGTCGAGACCACCAACGGCTTTGGTAGCTGTTGTGAAAGAATGGAAAGTGCACTTGTTTTTCCACCGGCACCCACAAAAGCAATTCTTGGGATCTTTGACAGGCGCAGTGCCTTTAATAATGTGATTCCCATTTGTTAAGTAAGTTTCTTTTGGGTTGGCAGGATATTTGTGTCACTCAAAATGATTTCAAGAACACTCCCACCAATTGCCATGGCCTTGTCAGATGCATAATGGACTAGATCGATATTGGTATTGTGATCCATATCGCCGATCTTCGTCCCCTTTTGAACATGTAGCCCAGAATGGATAAGTCCTCGTAATAAGCCTGTGAAAGGTGCGATGATGTGCTGATCATCAATAGTTGCGATCAATTGCCCGGAATTTAGGAAATCACCGATCTCTGCCTTCGTTATTATGATTCCATTAATAGGCGCTCGTAAAATTCGATTTGGATCGCCGGCGGGTTTACCTGTATCGGAAAGAGCTGATCCTTTTCGATAGACATGCCCGAGAAAATGACCTCTACTTGATTCAATAACAACATTGCAATCAGTACCGGCTGAAAAACCAGGACCGATACCTATGACCAGAGGAAAGGTCTTTATATAATTAATTTCCGGGGGCTTCTTATTCATGCGTGCATCAATCAGCACTGGAAAATAAGACTTATCCATACTGATTATGCTGAGGTTTTCATCCACCATAATTGGTATTTCATTATTTAGGAATAGATTGGGTATTTCGTCAAATGATTTGATTTTCCTTGCTTTGACTTCCTCTACAAAGGTTTGACCGGTATAAATTGCTTCGGAAAAGGAAACAGTTCTACGTACGGATAATGGTTGTTCTAATTCAAGAATGACAACTCTAAAACCAGATCGATGGAGGCGTAATGCCACTCCTGATGCAATATCTCCACCGCCGCGAATAATAATTATTGGATCCATGTGGTTTATTAAACCACAATCCCCACTTATGGGGGATGGCTTTTTCCTTTCAGGAGGTTTTCTCAGCTCACTTATGGTGCCTGATATACCATTAATATTAGCTCGCTTATTTCCCGTATTGTCGGATCGATCGGAATTGATCAATGGGATTTCAGCAGTAATGCTGGATAATAAATATTTTTTATGTAATCTTACCCAAACCGCGCAATACTCTTTCTGGAGTCAAGGGAAATTCATTAAACCAAACACCTGTCGCGTCATGAATTGCTCCCGTGATCGCAGAAACCAATGGCAGAAATGGTAATTCTCCCAGGCCACGTGCACCCCATGGTCCAATGGGATCTGGAACTTCAACTATAACGGATTCTACGGAGTCTGGAATATCCAGAACGGTAGGTATAAGGTAAGTACTGAGCTGGTCAGTGAGAACATGACCATCCTTGGCGAGATAATTCTCCAATAGGGCATATCCTTGAGCCTGCAATACGGCTCCTTCGATTTGTCCTTCCACTTGTGCAGGATTAATGGCCTGGCCAACATCGTTTGCCGAAACCACGCGAAGTAATCGGATAATACCTGTTTCGGTATCGACCTCGACCTCGACAGCCTGGGCGGCATAAGCGTAAGCAAAATTGGGTTTGGAAAAACCAGTTTCTTTGTCGAAGGGAGTTGTTTCTGGTGCATAATAAACAAATTCTGCAGAAGCCGGACGCTCTCCCAGACCCCATTTTTTCAGTGCAAGTTTGGCTGCACCAATTATTGCATTTCCCGACATAAAGGTCATACGGGATGCGGATACACTCCCCGAATTATTCGAAGTTGCAGTATCCGAAGCTACTAACCTGATTTTATCAACTGCAACACCGGTCGCCTCGGCTACCATTTGCGTCATAACAGTGTGAGTACCCTGGCCAACTTCAGCGCTGCCATGCCAGAGAATAGCCTCTTCAACCCCGGTTTTACCTCTTAATTCAATGCGTGCCCAACAGTTTTCCTTGTAACCAAAACTAAAACCGACATTTTTAAAACCACAGGCGAAACCATAACCTCGAATTATTAAATCCTTTTTAAGGTTGTTAGGTTCTGGAATTTTCTTAGTCTTCCAATCAAATTTTTCAGCAGCGGCATTAATTACCTTCAATATGCTTACTGGTCCAGGCACAACTGTGCCAACTCCAAGTGTGTCCCCATCGCGTAAGGCATTCAGGCGTCGGAATTCAACTGGATCCATTGTAAGCTTTTCTGCCAATTTGTTCATTTGGGATTCGGCCATAAACAGGGCTTGCGGGGCGCCGAATCCACGAAATGCTGCACCAGGAACATTGTTCGTGTAAACACCGTATACATCTGTTTTTACATTTGGAATTGCATATGGACCAGTAGATGTAATCGTTGAGTTCCCAAGAACTTTATTGGTTGTATACATATATGCGCCAGCATCAGCAATTATTTCAGCTGAGGCTGCCACAAGTTTTCCTGCTTTGGTTGCACCCCATTTGGCTTTCAATACCATGGAATGCCTTTTCCCATGACCGATGATCGATTCTTGACGAGTCCAGATTATGCGCACTGGTTTTCTTAATTTCCAGGCTGCCAGTGCCAGGACAATTTGAATCGACATATCTTCCCGTCCGCCAAATGCTCCGCCAATAGCTGGATAGATTACCCGAATATTCTCAGGGGGAATATCCAATGAATGCGAAATCTGATCCCTGTCCGCATGAGTCCATTGCCCTCCAGCTTGTATGGTAATTCGACCTTCATCATCCATGTATGCCAGGCCTGCTTCTGGTTGCAAATAGGCATGTTCCTGGACTGGAGCAGAATACACGTCTTCAACGATAACATCCGCATTACCAAATCCTATTTCAATATCTCCTTTACGGATTTTATCGTGGACACAGATATTGCTTTCTCCCAGCTCAGGGTGGATGATAAAAGCACCTGGTTGCATTGCGATAACAGGATCAGTAAGGACCGGTAAATCCTCGTAGGAAACCTTGATCAAACTGCGAGCCAGTGATGCGATCTCTTCGGTTTCGGCTACGATGGCGGCAACCTGATCGCCGACAAATCGTACAAGATCTCCATCAGCTCTTGTTGAGCCAGGACCACATAATACCGGCTGGTCGTTTTTTTGAAGTCCGTATTCGTTTACTGGAACATCGTTGGCGGTGAAGATGGCGATTACACCAGGAATTGAAAAAGCTTCACGTGTATCAATTCCAACAATCCTGGCATGGGGGTGCATTGCAAAGAGGATTTTCATATGAAGCATTCCAGGCATTGATAAATCCCCCGAAAAAGGAGTTTTTCCTGTGACTTTGCCTTGTGCATCCATGCGTGTGATGGATTTTCCAACGAAAGATAGATTCTCCATAATGCCTCAATACAAAAGTTACCTGGATTTTTTCGCGTTGTTATTCTTCATTGGTGGAGCATCTACAGGTGTAAGAACCGGTGGACCAACAATTCGATACAGAATCGCATATAATAAAGATAAGAAACCTGATATCAGAATAAGAAAAATAATGAAAAATATTAATATTGCGAAGATGTTTCGAAAAGCAGTTATTGGCTGGAGAAGATTAGCCAATATGGGGACATTCCAGACCCAGGCTGGAAATTTTACAAAACCAAGCAGACCTGTTGGAATTGGCCATCCTTTAGTAATTCCTGTATTAACAAATTCAATGGCTGCAAGATAGGATATTACTGGCAAGATAATTGTCATCAAGCATCCGATTCCCCTCCAAATAGGATGCGTAATGTGTTTAAGGTTTTCTGGTTGCCTGTAATATCTCGAATGCTTACCCAATTATTTTATCCACTTTCATTAATTGACTCCACTTCTTTAATTCTTACTGGCTTGTTCAATGGCTTTTATGATTTTGAAATAACCTGTGCAACGACATAAATTTCCTGTAATCGCTTGCTGGATCTCATCACGAGTTGGATTTATTCGTTCTTCAAGTAGTTTTGCTGCTGACATGATGAAACCAGGAGTGCAATATCCGCATTGAACCGCACTCTCCTGAATAAATGCCTCCTGAATTGGATGCAACCTTTGATCCATTCCATTATTTGCAAGACCTTCGATTGTAATGATCTCAGCTCCGTGTGCTCGGGCAGCTGGAACCAGGCATGCCATCACAGCTTTTCCATCCAGGAATACCGTGCAAGCACCACATTCACCTTCGGCACAACCTTCTTTTGTACCTATCAGTCCAACATCTTCACGCAGGAGTCGCAGTAATGTTTTCTTATGAGCATTGTTAATAATATACTCTTTGCCATTGATCCGAGTCAGGATCGCAGATCCTGGCAGATATGGTGGTGCAGGTGGTAAATTGGTGGAATGAGAAGAACTCTTACCCCACAATAGAATTGGCTCTTTTGGAAAATCATCCTTAATTTTGTTGGTCAAAAGGCTGCGAAGTCCTCGCAGGGTAAGGACGCGAACCATTTCTCGCCGATATGATGCTGAAGCGCGGATATCATCAATAGGTCGGGCAGCTTCCATGGACAAAACAGCTGCCTGAGCCATGATGTTTTCTTCGAATGTCTTTCCCTTAAGAAATTCTTCTGCATTGGTTGCACGAATGATCGTAGGCGCTACTGCTCCCAGCGTGATTACTGCAGATCGTATAACCATATTATCAAGGGTGAGGAGAATAGCTACATTGACAATTGAAATGGCCTGGGCACGACGAAGGGCTAGTTTGATAAAAGTTCCACGTTGATTCATTTGAATCGCTTTAAACCAAATATCAATCAGCATCTCATCGGATTGCATTAGAGTTCGACGTACTCCGGTGTAAAAATCCCCCAGTTTAACAGTTCTTTCACCTTTCGCTGATTTTAAGATAACATGGGCATCCATAGCCATGAGAGCAGTGATCGTATCATTCGCAGGCGAGGCTGTTATAAGATTTCCTGCCACTGTACCTCGATTGCGAATTTGAGGAGCACCGACTTCCCAACATGCACGCGCCAATGGGTATGCCTTTTCTCGAATCAATTTAGAGGCTACACAATGATTATGGGTTACCAATGGTCCGAGATGGATAATGCCCTTATTAGAGATGGAAATTTGATCGAGGTTGGGCACACGAGATATGTCTATGACCGTATCAACATTTGGATGCAGGTCATGTTCAAATTCAAGGATCAAGTCAGTTGCACCGGCTATGATCCGCGCCTTTTCCCCCTTGGTTGATAATAATTGGACGACTTCATCTATATTTTGTGCGCAACGGTATTCATCCCACATTTAGTATTTTTCCCTTACCGATTGGAGATAAATGAAACAAGTTCCAGTTACAATCCTGGAACTTGTTTCGTAAACAATTTATTTCTCTTCGCTACTGGTTAACACTTCATAGCGTCTGTTGAATGTTTCGGTTGCTTGGCGTGCTAATGTAATCAAATTGCGGATTGCAGCAGGTAAACCAGTTTCATCGTTGAGCGTATTTTCTAAATTGTCCAGTGCGCGCCCGATCTCTTCGGCTGCATCGAAGAATGCATTATCAAATGCGTATAACTGAGCAAGTTCATCTTCGTTGATTTTTACCGCATCAAAAAAACCTGAATATCCGTAGGTTGCTGTGCGGATTTTGTCGACAAATGTTCGCAATTGAATGGCTGCCTTTTCCATATCATCGATATAAGCGATTCCTCCCTGGCTGATCAAATCTGCCTGCAAAGCAGAAGTTCGCTTCCAGAGTTCTTCGAATCGATCTGCAACCGACTCACGCAAAAGCTTGTCAGCCGCACGGCGATTTTGGCGCTCGATGTATCCTTTAAAGCCGTGAATATAACTGCCCAGTTTTTTTACAATATCCTGATCGCCGGTCACTTTGTCAAATAGATTGCCCATTTATGTACCTCCTGTACAAAAATAAAATCTTTAAAGGAATATTCTTGTTTATTATAGCCTGAGAATGCAGTTATAATCAAGGCAATAATCCTTTTTCAAACCATCTCCACTCTTAGAGCAGTTAAATTGCTTTTAGAGTCTATGAAAATGGAATTTAATATAATTTACGAAGATGGAAAGATTAAGTTGTAGGAAAGAATATTTTATAGGAGAAAATCGTGTCAGTAGAACTTGATGAACTAATCAACCTTGTTGAGAATAGCATGAATTATTCTCACGGTAAGGTAATTGTTACAGACCCACAAGTCTTACAGGAAAAAATCCATCGATGGGTTGAAGTATCCACTTTGGAAACTGGCATCCGCCAGGGTTGGGTCCGATTTTTGGTAAGACGAGTAGCGCAAGAGCTTGGAATCCACCCAGCTTCGATTCATGATTTATACATGGCGCGGGGGCGCGATGAAATTTCACATACATTTACCGTGCCCGCAATAAATTTGAGAGTACTCTCCTTTGATGCAGCCCGGGCTGCTTTTCGTGCTGCAATTTCCATGAATGCAGCCTCGATAATTTTTGAGATCGCCCGTTCTGAGATCGGGTACACATCCCAGCGTCCCGCAGAATTTTCAACCAATATTCTAGCAGCAGCTATTGCAGAAAACTATAAAGGTCCAGTTTTTATTCAAGGTGACCATTTTCAAATTTCTGCCAAACGTTATGCTGTTGATCCAGACGCCGAGTTGAACTCAATAAAAGCATTGATATTGGAAGCGATCAATGCTGGATTTTATAATATTGATATTGACACTTCCACCCTGGTTGATATCTCGATAAGTGATATTACAGAACAGCAAAAATTGAATGTAGAATTATCAGCATATTTCTCAAATTTCATCCGGGAACACCAACCAGAAGGTGTGATAATCTCTATCGGAGGTGAGATCGGTGAAGTCGGTGGCAGAAACTCTACAGTAGAAGAATTGAGAGCTTATTTGAATGGTTTTAATGAAGCTATTAATATCCAAAGACCTGGTTCCATAGGATTAAGTAAGATCAGTATTCAAACTGGCACATCTCATGGTGGAATTGTTTTACCTGATGGATCAATCGCGAAAGTGAAGGTTGATTTTGATACATTGTGTGATCTTAGCAGGTCTTCACGTGCTGAATATGGCTTGGGGGGAACTGTTCAACATGGAGCTTCTACTCTCCCTGAAGATGCTTTTGGCAAATTTGTAGAATCTGAAGCAATAGAGGTCCACCTGGCAACAAATTTTATGAATATGTTCTTTGAATATGCACCTGATCATTTGCGAAAGAAAATGTATGCTTATCTCGATAAGAATTTTGCATCCGATCGAAAAGCTGATATGACTGATGAGCAGTTTTATTATAAAACCCGTAAAAACGCAATTGGGCCATTTAAAGAAGAAATAATAAAATTGCCAAAAGAATTTCACGAGAAAATGCGATCTGCTTGGGAAGAAAAATTTGTAGTTCTTTTCAAGTTATTAGGTCTGGAAGGAACCAGGCATTTCGTGGATAGATATATTCATCCAGTAGTTAAACTATCAAGATTAGAAGATTTTCTGGGAAGTGAATATAAAAAAGAGGATGTTGGCGACCTGGCAGATTAAATTATTAAGTCAGGAAAAAGAATTATGCCACAGGTCGAACAAGTCACCACAGAAGATCGTTATATGCTAATTCCCCGCACCTTGATATTCATCCGGTGCGGGGATTCTATCTTGCTTATAAAAGGAGCTCCCAACAAACGATTATGGGCAAATAAATTTAATGGCATTGGTGGACATATTGAAAGAGGAGAGAACATTCAATTTTCCGCAGAACGCGAACTTCTTGAAGAGACAGGTTTAACAACGAAAATCTCTTTGCGTGGTGTTGTAACCGTTGATGGTGATGAATCTAAAGGTATTGGGATATTTGTTTTTTATGGAGAACACCTCCACGGAAAGTTAAAATCATCTCAGGAAGGAAATCTTGAATGGGTGAAGATCCGTGACTTGGATTTATTTCCACTGGTAGAAGATGTTCAATTATTTATTAATCGGATCATCAACATGAAAGCAGGGGATCCGCCTTTTTTTGCACATTCAACCTACGATCTGGAAAATAAGTTGGCGGTAAGTTTCCAAGATTAACGATCAATCAAAGAGCGGGATATTGTCAGTTATCCAAAAAATCATGTATGGTTGGATTAATTGTTTTTATTCTTGTGTACTCACACCAAACCTTCATTATTTACGAATATTTTTTATCACAAGTCTGGTTGTAGCTGAAGTAAATCTCCCTAAAATAATCCCCTTCTCGTGGCTTGAGAATTATTCTGCATCCGAATTGTAAAACATCTTCGATACTTCATCTTCCCGGTTTTGTATATAGATAAAAGGTCTCTTCAATGCCATTTTAAATGCTAAAGGTTGGTCCAATTGGAGGTTGCACGGATCTGCATATAGGTAATAATTTGGATGCTTAAACAGGAATGATGCCAGGAAGGGCTTGTGGATGTGATCTTGATAGGCGTGTGATTTTTAGATATAGCTGTTTTGTTTGGAAAATAAATTTCAAGTAAATTTGATAGAAAAACTAACCCGCCTTTGTTCTTTCATAAAATACTAAAAGTGTACTGCCATATTTTCTTTGATCGTATTCCTGCAAGTTGTTCAGGGGTATGTCATTATATTCTTTGGGATGGATCTGCACGATCACACAAGCATCTTCACGCAACCATCCAATGTTGTTATCCAGGGCTAATAATGCCTTGTTCCACAAGCCAAGATATTGAGGAGGCGCGATAAAAGCATAATCAAATACCCGGTCGGGAACAGATGACAATAAAACGAATGCATCCCCGCGTCGGATTTCAGAAACTGACGAAAACCCAACATGTTCGATATTTGCCCATATTGTCTCCACAGCTTTGCGATCCAGATCGAGGAAACATGAAAATTCTGCCCCTCGACTGAGAGCTTCGATACCAACCGCCCCGGTTCCTGAAAAAATATCCCACCATGTGGACCCGGCCACATCTCCTGCAAGAATATTAAACAATGCTTCTTTAACTCGGTCAGTTATTGGTCTGGTGCTGTCACCAGGAACGTCTTTCAGTTTTCGTCCTTTTGCGCTTCCAGAAATAACCCTAAGACTCATATTCATCTGCCATTCTTCTGGCGGTCATGATATTTCCATAGGGGGCAATACATGGCACGACGCACCCTGTTCCCAGCAACAATCGTTTGCCAGATACTTGAGATACTGCATCACTAATTTCTCGTTTGACTGCATCGGGAGAGCCTAAGCTGATAGTTTCTCGTTTCAAACCTCCACATAAGAATCCATTGTATAGATGGATGGCTTCCTTTAAAGTTGGGGGTGTATCCCGATCATGCCAGTTGATGATGTTTACCGGGTAATCAGTTACCGAATCGAAATAAACATTGGTGCCATGTAAGTGTAGCATATTGCACCACAAAGGCTGGACAGCCTCAAGTAATTCAAGATCATGATTTTTCGCAAATTCCTCATACTCAGAAATTGTGAGAAGTCCTGCCTGGGCATGTTGTACGGCGTAGAATATGCCATCTATCCCTGTGTCGATGGCAGCATCAATGAACTTTCTTGTGCTCTTGGTTATTGTCTCCAATCCTTTCAGAACAGCTTCTGGAAACAGGCGAATGTGTGCCAGCAACACTTCTCCACTTGCCAGGTTCTTCGCCTGGGATAGCGGGTTAAATATTGTTTGAATGATAGGGGTTTTAGAGTCAAGTTTTTTCCGTAATATTGATAAGCATTCCAATTGATTTGCAAGAAACTGTGAATTCGGACTTAGAATTGTCAGCTTTTCCCAGTCCTGCGGAGATTGGATGACGCGGTTGGTATAGCGCCGGGTTCCTTCTGTATTGCCTTCCCAGAGATCTTCAGCTCCCCAGTCTTTCAAACTGAAGGAAGATGCCGGAGTGACTTTCACCAGGTCAAAATCAAAGGTATTTTGAAAGTTAATTGTGGCAGCAGCTAAACGATATGGGTCCTGATCATCAACCGGGAAATGGCGCCAAAGGGCAATAGGCAGTCTGTCGGGCGATTCGCCTGAAAGAAAAATCTGCATGCGTTCACGATGGGTAACTTTTATTGAATTCATATTTTCTCTTTTTCGGATAACATATATCGCATATCATCATCTTCTTCTTCATTCTTTTAGGAAAATTAATTTATGATATTCTTTGAGCTTCGCATTCTGAGAGGGTTGGATGCGACCATGCGTAGACTATCAATTAGGGAAACTCTCTTTCCGGAGATATGATCGTCCAGTTCATTTAGCCTTCTATAAGGATGAGTTATGTGATATTTTGAATCTTGTTCCTGATTTAAGGATTTTAACGCAATCATATTCTACCGGTTGCTTAGCCTGTGCCTCTGACGGTTTTTTGCCGCTGACATTCTCTCTTCTTGTTCAGTGGTTTCAATTACTAATGAGGGAACCACCACTGGATTGTGGTTATCATCCAGTGCAACATAGACAAGATATGCTTTGTTGGTATGGGTACATTCTCCTGTGATCGGGTTTTCTGCAGTCACCAAGACTTCCACTTCCATGGATGTATGACCGGTGTATGTGACCTCTGCATCAAGAGTGACCAGGTCGCCAATACGAATCGGCTGCCGAAATGTCATCTGATCTATGGCAACAGTTACCACCCTGTGACGTGAATGCCGCATGCAGGCGAGTGCGCCTACCTCGTCTACAAGTTTCATTATCCAACCACCGTGAACATTACCAATATTATTCGCATGCTCTGGTTGCATTAATTGGGCGATGGTTACGTGAGATGCGCCTGGTGTAAAGGAATTGATATTTGTGCTCATCGATCATTGCTCCGAGATATTAACTGACATGGTTTGGTGAGTTTTCGGTGATTTAATTCATATCTTCACGTAAATCACCCGAGTCAAGAGTATGTAATTTCTCCGGTTCCTCAAGCAAGATATCAACGGTGCTGTACGTCAATTCACTCATCATCGGCGCAAGAGGTATTGTTGCTGGGGGCAAAACTCGTTGAGGGGGTGAAGGAGGAATTAGGTTCGGTTTTCTGACCTCATTAAAACGTTTGCACAAGATCCTCTTATCATTACTTATGAATCCAATATAAAACCCTAGAATGGAATAAACATCCTTGTTGGATGTTACCCATCCCACCCATTCTCCGAGGCGATTGAATAAGTATGGAAAAACCAAGAATACTTCAGCATCACCTTTTGAAGTGTAAAGAGGGATGATTTTATTATCGATTGTCATAATGATTAAGTC
>JBDRQK010000146.1:0-6746 GCA_043826315.1 Chloroflexota bacterium | reverse complement strand
TTACCTAAATTTCAGACATAATTTATCCAATAAATCCTGTACAATTGAAATCCTTTTCTTTTTGTAACAACCTTGTTCGAAAATCGGCAGGCAACCATGCAAATTAGTGTATTTGATCTATTTAAAATTGGGATCGGTCCGAGCAGTTCGCATACTGTCGGTCCCATGAAAGCCGCCCGTTTGTTTGTTGTGGACTTGTTGGATAGGGGTCTGTTGCCTCAAGTGGGACGCATCAAGGTCACCTTGTATGGATCTTTGGGGGCAACAGGCAAGGGACACGGTACGGACAAAGCCATCATCCTGGGACTGGAAGGTGAACAGCCTGACCTCGTTGCAATTGATGCCGTTCCCGGTTGCCTAGAAAATATCCGCAAGACCAACCATTTATGCCTGCTGGGTCAGCATACGATCTCATTTACAGAAATTACCGATCTGAAATTTGTGCGCCAGGTTCTGCCTTTTCATCCCAATGGGATATTGTTCACAGCCTTTGACCCCAGCGGGGTTGAACTGCATACAGGAACCTATTATTCTGTTGGGGGAGGTTTTGTGGTTTTTGAAGGAGATATTGGTTCAGAACAGCCAGAAGTCACGCGCACTCCCCTGCCACACCCTTTTAATTCAAGCGATGAATTGCTGGATATGTGTATTAAACACAGGCTCAGTATCAGCCAGCTTATGTTGGCTAATGAGCAGGTTTTACGCACCAAACCGGAAGTTGAGGCTGGTTTATGGCGAATATGGCAGGTCATGCTGGGTAGTATCCAGCGCGGTTGTGTGAGTGAGGGAACCTTGCCGGGTGGTTTGAAAGTCAAACGCAGAGCCCCGCAACTTTTCCAGCGCCTTTTGTCTGAGACAGACACGGGGCAGCCTGATCCGCTCAAAGTCCTGGATTGGGTCAACTTGTATGCCATGGCGGTCAACGAAGAAAATGCCTCGGGTGGACAAGTTGTGACCGCACCCACCAATGGTGCCGCGGGAATTATTCCAGCGGTGCTGAATTATTGGATCAAATTCGGGATCCCGGATGATGAAGCCGTACAACGCGATGTCGTGATTCGCTTCCTGCTTACCGCCGGCGCGATCGGAATGCTTTATAAGAAGAACGCCTCCCTGTCCGGAGCCGAGTTGGGTTGCCAGGGAGAAGTAGGCGTGGCTTGTTCAATGGCAGCCGGAGCCCTGGCAGAAGTACGTGGTGGTACCCTAATGCAAGTGGAGAATGCCGCCGAAATTGGCATGGAACATAACCTGGGCCTGACTTGTGATCCGGTCGGGGGATTGGTTCAGATCCCCTGCATCGAACGCAATGCCATGGGTGCCATCAAGGCCATCAATGCCGTCAGGATCGCTTTGCGCGGGGATGGTGAGCACTATGTTTCCCTGGACAATGTCATCAAGACCATGCGCGAAACCGGCCGCGATATGAAAACCAAGTACAAGGAAACCTCGCGCGGCGGCCTGGCTGTCAACGTGATCGAATGTTAATCTTGATGGAATCAATAATAACCTATAAAAAATCATCCCATTCTACCGGTCAGGTAAGCCTCGGTCAACTCGTGCTTGGGGCGGGTGAATATCTGTTTGGTGGCTTCGAACTCGATCATCTCACCCAACCAGA
The DNA here is from genome assembly GCA_043826315.1 of Chloroflexota bacterium. Taxonomy (GTDB): domain Bacteria; phylum Chloroflexota; class Anaerolineae; order Anaerolineales; family Villigracilaceae; genus UBA12087. Next base: position 5,128 of record JBDRQK010000146.1, on the reverse strand, counting down.
ACAGGCCGGTCATGTCGGAAACGCGGGCAGCTTGCTGCATGTTGTGTGTCACGATCACGATGGTGTAGCTCTTCTTTAATTCCCCGATCAGTTCCTCTATGTGCAGGGTGGCAATAGGGTCGAGGGCAGAGGTGGATTCATCCATCAGGATGACCTCCGGCTGGACTGCCAGTACGCGCGCAATGCACATGCGCTGCTGTTGACCCAACGAAAAGCCCATCGCATTGGCCTTAAGATCATCCTTGATCTCATCCCACAGTGCGGCTTGGCGCAGGCTGCGCTCCACGATCTCTTCAAGGTCGGTATTGTTCTCATATTTCCCCAATACACGCGGCCCGAAGGCAACATTGTCAAATACCGATTGCGGAAACGGGTTGGGTTTTTGAAAGACCATACCCACCCGCTGGCGCAACGTGACCACATCCATCTCCCCGGCATATATATCCTGCCCCTTCAGAAAAATGCGTCCTTCCACCCGCGTGCCATGGATGGTATCGTTCATGCGGTTCAAGCAGCGCAGAAAAGTACTCTTTCCGCAACCGGACGGTCCGATCAGGGCTGTCACCTGATTCAGGCGCACTTGCAGGTTAATATTGCTTAAGGCTTTTTTCGGCCCGTAATAAAAGCTCAGGTCCTGGATATCAAAGATGGGATGGGGTGATTCCATGACTCTAATTTTACACTATTCGTTTTTCTTTCAGCTATAATTGCCCTATGAAACAAATGGCCTTCCTGTCACTTTTGGTGGTGATTTTGGTCTCTTGCGCAGGCACTGGAACAGGCAATTACCCCAATTCTGAACCCGAGCAGAATATCCAGAACAAAGGTTCAGATACGATCGTGAATCTGGCTTTAGCCTGGGCTGAGCGTTACCAGTCCAGCCATCCCGAAGTACATCTCTCGGTTACCGGCGGAGGTTCAGGCACTGGCTTGGCAGCCCTGATCAACGGCACAGTGGATATCGCCAACGCCTCGCGCCAGATCAAAACCGAAGAAATCGCTGAAGCCCAATCTAAGGGTATCGAACCGGTCGAGCACATCATTGCCCGGGATGCCATTGCTGTTATCGTTAACCCCAAAAATCCGGTGCAGCAATTAACCTTACAGCAGATTGCCGATATTTACAGCGGTAAATATAACAACTGGCAGCAGGTCGGTGGTGAAGACCGACCGATCGTGCGCCTGTCGCGCGAGACAAATTCAGGCACGCATGTCTATTTTCTTGAAACGGTCCTGCGCCTGGGTGAGAAGGAAAACAAAACCCTGTTTTCAACCGATACGCTGCTCCTGGCTTCCTCTGAAGGCATCATCAATGAAGTTCGCCTGAACCCGAATGCCATCGGTTATGACGGGTTGGGGTATGTCCCCTTCGACCTGAAGATGATCGCCATTGCCCGCGATGCTGGTCAGGCTTACATCCTACCCTCCATTGCCACGGTCAACAATAACAGTTATCCGATCGCACGCGACCTGTATATGTACACTGCCGGGCAACCCGATGGTGCCGTGGCAGCCTACCTGGATTGGATATTATCCGGGGAAGCCCAAACCATTGTTGCCGAACTGGGCTTCGTGCCGGTAAAGTAGGTTTATGGATAAATCTCTTAATTGGCGTGAATTTGTCATCACCCGGGCTATCAAAACCAGCGGTTATTCTGCCATCCTGTTTGTTGGTCTGATCTTTTTATTCCTGTTGAAGGAAGGTCTGCCAACCTTGGCGGAAGTCCCCATTAGCGCCTTGCTCAGCACACGCTGGTATCCAATTGAAGATTACTTTGGCATTCTTCCCCTGCTGACCGGCTCACTGGTGATTACTATGGGAGCCGGGTTGATCGCCATTCCGCTCGGCTTGGGCTCAGCCATTTTTATCTCCGAAATTGCCCCGCGTTGGCTGCGTGAGGTTCTTAAACCGCTGGTTGAACTGCTGGGTGGTTTGCCTTCGGTTGTGCTGGGTTTCCTGGGCATCCTGATTCTCTCCCCAAACCTGCGCACCCTGCTTAACCTGCCCACCGGTCTGACCGCTTTGGCAGGATCGCTGCTGCTGGGTGTCATTGCCATCCCAACCATAGTATCAATTGCCGAAGATGCCCTTGACTCTGTTCCCCAATCTTATCGCGAAGGCGCACTGGCAGTAGGCGCCACGCGCTGGCAGACCATCTGGCGCGTCACCCTTCCAGCTGCACGTTCTGGAGTTCTGACTGCTGTTATGCTGGGCATCGGGCGCGCCCTGGGTGAAACAATGGCGGTCATGATGGTGACCGGGAACGCACCTGTCATGGCCACGCGCTGGAACTCGCTTTTCATGCCTGCCCGTACCATGACAGCCACCATCGCAGCTGAAATGGGGGAGGTGGCCAATGCTTCCACCCATTACCATGTACTCTTCTTTATCGGTTTGGTGTTGTTCCTGATCTCTCTGGCAGTTAATGTGATGGCCTCATTGGTTGTTTTCCGCCAGAAGAAACGCTCAGAAAGGATCCTTTCCTGATGAAGAGTCTGCGTATCAACCAGAGCTTATCCCAAAAATTGGGTTTTTCGTTCCTTAGCCTGGTCATGGCGGGTACTGTCATCCCTATCCTGGCAGTCGTTGTTTATATCATCTTGCAGGGAGCTCCTGCCATCTCGTGGGAATTCCTGAGTGGTTTTCCTCGTGACGGCATGCGTCAGGGTGGCATTCTGCCTGCCATCGTGGGTACATTTTACCTGACGCTTGGCACATCCATTTTCTCGGTACCACTGGGTATTGCTGCGGCTATATATCTGTCAGAATATGCCCCCGAGAATTCGGTTACCCGCCTGATCCGCATTGCCATCATCAACCTGGCAGGCATTCCATCTGTTGTTTACGGTTTATTTGGTCTGGGTTTGTTTGTCTTCTTCCTTAAATTTGGCACCAGCCTGCTGGCAGCCTCAATGACCCTCTCGATCATGACCCTGCCGGTTATCATCAGCGCTGCTGAAGAGGCTCTCCGGGCTGTTCCGCAGGCTTTCCGCACGGTCAGCTTTTCGCTGGGAGGCACGCGCTGGCAGACCATCCGCCGCATTGTCCTTCCGCAAGCCCTGCCCGGCATCATCACCGGGGTGATCCTCGGGTTGGAGCGGGCTGCGGGCGAAACCGCACCCATCCTGTTCACCGGGGCAGCCTTCTTTCTTCCGCGCCTGCCAAATTCACCTTTCGATGCAACCATGGCACTACCCTATCACCTTTTCGTGATCTCCACCCAGGTACCGGAGATGCCCTTCCAGATCCAATACGGCACAGCCCTGGTGCTGCTCGTTTTTGTGCTGGGTATGAATATCATTGCCACGGTCATTCGTTCCCAGGCGCGGTCCAGGAGGCAATGGTGATTAACAAGATCATCATCCAAAATCTCTCCCTGCAATACGCCGATGGAACTGAATCTCTACGCAATATTAACTTGAAGATTCCCGCTAATGCCATCACGGTGCTGTTCGGTCCTGCCGGGGGCGGCAAGTCATCCCTGTTGCGTTGCCTCAACCGTTTGAATGATCTGACCGAGGTCAAATCAACCTCGGGCCAGGTCTTACTGGATGGAGAGAATATTCTCGACCCACAGACCGATGTGATCGCCCTGCGCCGCAGGGTCGGGATGGTCTTTGCCCGCCCGGTCGTTCTGCCGCTGACTATCCGCGCCAACATCACCTATGGGCTTGAACTGGCCGGTGAGACCAGCAGATCCCTCCTGGATGAGGCTGTGGAACGTAGCCTGAAACTATCCGCCCTGTGGGACGAGGTTAAAGACAGGCTGGGAGAACCCGGCGTCGCCCTGTCTGGCGGGCAGCAGCAGCGCCTGTGCCTGGCGCGCGTTCTAGCCAACCAGCCTGAGGTCATCCTGCTGGATGAGCCCACCAGTGGTCTGGACCCGCTCTCCACGGGCAAGGTGGAAGATGCCTTGCAAGTATTAAAAAAGGACTACACCATTGTGCTCGTACCGCACTCCGTGCAGCAGGCTGCACGCACCGCTGATCATGCAGCCTTCTTCCTGCAGGGCGAGATGGTGGAATGGGCTGAAGGCAGGATTATCTTCACCAACCCGCGCGACAAACGCACAGAGGATTATGTTGAAGGTAGGTTTGGGTAAAATTAACCATGATGTCTGAAAAAATTCTCGTCGTTGAAGACGAACCTTCCCTGCAGGAAACCCTGGTCTACAACCTGAAAAAACAGGGTTATATGGTTGAATCTGTCGGTGATGGACTCCTGGCTATTGAAGCAGCCCGTAAAAATGTCCCCGACCTGGTCATCCTGGATATCATGCTGCCGGGAATTGACGGGTTCGAAGTCTGCAAGATCCTGCGCAAGGAGATGAGCTTCCCGATCCTGATGCTGACAGCCCGCGACGATGAGATCGACCGTGTTGTTGGGTTGGAGGTCGGTGCGGATGATTACCTTACCAAACCGTTCTCAATGCGCGAATTGATGGCGCGTGTTAAAGCCCAGTTACGCCGCACCCAGCTCATTCGCGATGAACTTGGAAAGATCAAACAAGTTGATACCGATGAAACCCACAAAGTCCTGGTTTTTGACAACCTAGCCATCGATCTGACACGCCGTGAAGTGACCCTGGACGGGCAAGTACTCCCGCTCAAACCACAGGAGTATGATCTGTTGGTCTTTTTTGCCGAACACAAGGGGCAAATGCTCTCGCGAGGCTTCATCCTCGAGCGCCTCTGGGGTTGGGAATTCATCGGTGACAGTCGCACGGTGGATGTGCATGTGCGCTGGTTGCGGCAGCGTATCGAGAAGGACTCTGCCAACCCGGAACGCATCGTGACCGTACGAGGTGGAGGCTATCGCTTCGAAGGATGAATCCCTATTTATTGACGGGACTTGTGGTTTTATTATTGACGTTGGGTTGGTTCACCTGGCGTTATTTCCATCTGCGCCGCAGCATTGAAGCTTTTTCCCAACTATTACACCGCACAACACAAGAAAAGTTATCAGTTGTAGAACTGCCTAGAGATGTGAGCGGGTTGGAAGATCTGTCCAACGCGGTCAAGGCGTTAACCCTATCTCTGGAAGCGCATTCGTTGGATGCGGATGCCGAACGCAACAAGTTGTCTGCGGTCCTGGAGAGCATGACCGATGGCGTGCTGATAGCCGACC